>NZ_JBGTHY010000574.1:0-5179 GCF_041745955.1 Pricia sp. | reverse complement strand
GTCACAGTTGCTACAATGAAAATGTAGGTGCAGGTCCTGATCCAGTTCGCAATTGCATCCCGGTTCACAAAGAGCATATTTAGGAACCCCCGTACCATCCTCTATTTGGTGGACAATTCCTTTTTCTTCAAAAGTCTTTATCGTTCTATATAATGTGGTGCGTTCCGCTTTCGCGAAAGCTTTTTCGATATCGGTCAGTGCCAACGCAACATCCTTTTGCGCCATATATCTATAAATGAGTATCCGCATAGCCGTAGGCCGAACCCCGTTGCCTTCCAGCACTTGATCTATTTTTTCCATTTTTACCAAGTATTCTAGAGATCAAATCGTTTTAAGGATTCCCCTGTTTTGACCTGAAAGGCATCCTCTATAGCGGATAGATAAATGATACCGTCGCCCGGATCGGGCGTTTTGCCGTTTTCGATTACTTTTTGTATCCTGTTCGGTTTTACGAACGCTTTTATTTCTTTCATAATGAACTTACCTTATTTAATTAGAACTTACCCGGGCCTGAGCCATTTTTAATCCGTTGACAAATAGCAGCGAATTGGCCCAGAATAAAATTCAGCTTATTTTTAATGATCGTGCCCCAGTTCGCCCTTGACCATTTCGGAGGAAAGGGTATAGGCCCCATTTGTTACTATTTTCAAATTTTCGGCAACCCCGGTAGGAAGGTTTATTTCTACAAAACCCAGGTCGTTGACCCCCGTGCTCACAGGAATCCGTTTATATTTCATCCTATTTTCTTCTGGATTTTCATCTTCGTCCACAATAAAAATATAAGACTGTTCGCCTTCCTTGACTATAGCTTCCTCGGGTACTGCGAAGCCCGATTTTTCTCCTTGAACGATTCTTCCTTCTGCATACATTCCCGGTAAGAGGTCGCCATTTTTGTTATCGATATGTGCGTGTACGTGCAAGGCTTTGGGGTCTTCCTCAAAGGTCTTGCCGATAGAATGTACCTCTGCCGTTAACAGTTCATCAGGTTTTGAGGCAACCGTAAAGATTATTTTTTGACCTATCTGGACCTTGGGTATGTCCTTTTCATAGACTTTAAGATCCAAATGGAGTTCTGAATTATCACTTACCCCGAACATTTTTGTTTGAGGGGCGACATAATCCCTCAAGCTTACCATTACTTCATCCACAAAACCAGAGATTGGAGAAGTAATGGGTACGGCAGAGTAGATCTGTCCTTCTTCTACTTTACTGGTATTTATACCCAATAACTGCAATTTTGATTTTAAGCCGTTGACACTTGATGTGGTGGAACGGAATTTGGATTGGGCCATTTGAAATTCCTTCCCGGAGGATACACCTTTGTCATACAAGGTTTGCTTGCGCTCAAAATCCTGTTTAAGAAAAACGAGTTCATCGTTTTTTTCCTGAAATTCCTGTTGGATACTGATAATATCGGGATGTTCCAAATAGGCCAACACCTCTCCTTGTTGTACTTTATCGCCCTCGATTACTTTGATGGAACGCACATTGCCGCCTACGAAAGGGCTAATATTGGCCCTGTCCTGTGGAAAAAGCTCAAGCCTTCCGGTTACCTTGATATTGTTCCCCAAGTTTCGGGTTTCCAAAGGTTTTGTTTCCAGACCGATCGTTTCGGCCTGTTGCCTCGAGATTTCTACCACGCCTTCTTCCTCGCGTCCCCCTTCTTCTCCGTGCGGATCTTCTTCGCCATCCATCTTTTCGGCATTTGTACTTTCTTCATTATGGCCCAATTCCGGATCGGGTCTGTCGTTGCAGCCCACTATCAAAAAGGTTAGTAATACTGCGCTTATTATTGCTAAATTCTTCATTTCCGTTTTTCTTTTTAAATTATAGATTACCCAGTTGATATTGCAGCTCAATGGCCTGTTGGTTATACTGATTTATAAATTGTAAGTGGTTTTGTTTGATTCTTATGGCACTGTTCAAAATCGTGATATAGTTCACATAATCGATTTCGCCTTCCCTGGAGGCCAGTTCTGCCGTGGAGATCTGTTCATCTGCCAGTAGTAAAGCTCCTTCTTGGTAAAAATCAAGAGTCTTTTGGGTCTTCTCCAAGGATTTTAAAAGTTGGGAAACCCTACTTTCGGTTATGGCCTTTTGTTCCAGATACTGGTTTTCGGATACCATTGCATCTGCCTTGGCCGCCTGTACCCTTGATTTCTGGGGAAAGAACCAAAGCGGGATGATGATACCCGCCTGGTAGGTGTTGAACCCCGATACATCATCGACCACCTGCCGGCCATAGGTCAGGTTGAACTTGGGCAGGAACTGTGATTTTTCTACGTCCACGTTTGCCTTGCTTACCTCGGCATTTTGCATCGAATACTGCAATAATGGGTTGTCCGTTACCGATGTCGAATCCAGCACCGACATATAGTTCATCGGTCGATAGGGAAGACCTACCGTTTCTATTTCTTGGTCAACACCTAGATATTGCTTTAAAGCACGTTTTGCAATCTCGATATCGTCATAGGCCTGTTGGCGCAACACCTGTATCTGTTGATATTCCGAAGAGGCCGCAATATATTCCAGTTTTCCGGTTTCACCCGTATCGTAACGCAGTTCCGCGGCTATTCTGAAATTGGCATAGACACTGTCCAATTGTTCCGCAAAGCGCAATTGTGCCTTGTTATAATTGATGCGGTCATAGGCCTGCATCACATTACGGACCAGCTGTTGTTCGTTGAGGGCATAGAATTTTTCGCCGAGTTGGACACGCTCCTTATAAAACTTGGATTTTGAAAACCCCGAGAGCAGATCGATATTTCCCTGCTGTATACCGATCGTGGTCTGTACCCCGGGCAGGTCATTGCCCACCTCTTCCTTGCCCGTAAAGACCTGGGTATTGCCCAAGTCGAAACTTGTACCCTTCATCGCCCGTTCACGCTCGATGAATGCCTGGCCCTCCTTAAGGGAAGGGTAATTTACCTTGGCCAAGGCAATGGCTTCCTCCAATGCAATGGTCTGCGCGATTCCATTTTCCTGTGCATTCACGGTATTCGAGGTTAAAAATCCTCCCAAGCTCAAGAGCAACACGATAATCGATGCACTTTTGTTGACATAACTTGGGTCGTTTCCGTTGACCTTACGCTCCTTACGGGCTTCCAGCCAATTATAGAGGACGGGGATAACCACAAGGGTCAACAGGGTTGCCGTGAGCAGACCTCCGATCACGACCGTCGCCAAGGGGCGTTGTACCTCCGCACCGCCCGATGTCGAGACCGCCATCGGGATGAAGCCCATAATGGCCGCGGTTGCCGTTAAAAGGATAGGGCGCAACCGCTCGTGGGTCGCTTCATAAATCCTGTCTTTTATATTTGTCATTCCATTTTCTTTAAGTTCATTGAATTTATTTATAAGGACAAGCCCGTTCAGTACGGCTACCCCGAAAAGGACTATAAATCCTACTCCTGCAGAGATACTAAATGGCATCCCGCGAATCCATAGCGCAAATACCCCACCGATTGCCGCGAGTGGCACGGCCATATAGATCATAGCGGATTGTGAGAAAGAACCAAGGGCGAAGTACAGCAGTATAAAGATGAGTGCCAACGCAATGGGCACCACGATCATCAATCGGTCGGTCGCCCTTTGAAGGTTTTCAAAAGAACCGCCATAAGTAACATAATAACCAGGTGGGAGTTTAACTTGTTCATCCAGCTTCAGTTGGATCTCCTCGACCATAGATTTTACATCACGGCCCCTAACGTTCACACCTACCGAGATTCGGCGGTACGTATTGTCCCTTGATATCTGCATAGGCCCCGGTTTGTAACTAATATCCGCCACCTCTTTCAAAGGAACTTGATTACCGTTGGGCAAGTCGATATATAGGTTCTTTAGGCTATTGATATCCTGTCTAAATTCTTTCGCCAGACGAATGACCACATCAAAGCGTTTTTCGCCTTCAAAAATCACGCTGGCAGTTTCCCCTGCAAAGGCTGCGCTTACATAATCGTTGAGCTTGTCAATGATAACTCCATATTGCGCCATTTTTGCCCGATTGTACGCTACCGTCATTTGAGGCAAGCCACTGGTGGCCTCTACATTAAGGTCTGCAGCGCCTGGAACGCTTCTGATTACCGCTGCGATTTCCTGTATCTTATCGGCCAGAACGTCCAAATCTTCCCCATATAATTTTATGGCGACATCTTCCCGGACCCCTGTCAATAGTTCGTTAAAACGAAGTTCTACGGGTTGCGTAAACACAAAGTTCACACCTGGGATAACAGCAATTTTTTCCTTTATCTTTTCGATCAGCTCTTCCTTGCTATCCGCACTCGTCCATTTGCTTTTATCCTTTTCTAGGATTACGTAGCTATCCGCGATATCCATGGGCATCGGGTCGGTAGGTATTTCCGAGACCCCGATCCTGGAGATCACCGTTTTTACTTCCGGGAATTCCCCAATAATATTTTGAAGCTTTTTCGAAACTTCAATGGATTCGCTCAGACTGCTACCTGGTTTTATCAATGCTTGCATTGCGATATCCCCTTCATCCAGTTTTGGGATAAATTCGCCGCCCATATTGCTAAATATGAATCCGGCCAGGATCAATAGGGCCAAAGCCCCGATGATGATACCTGCTTTAAACCGAAGGGCAAAGGATAGTAAAGGCCTGTAAGCCCTATTTAGCCCTGATATTATTTTATCACTAAAGCGATCTATGGCATTTTCAAATCTTGCGAACCAATGGTCCGGGTTTTTCGCAGGTTTCAGAAATAATGCGGAAGCCATCGGAACGTATGTCAAACAAAGTATGATGGCCCCCAATACCGCAAAACCAAAGGTAAACGCCATTGGGCGGAACATTTTCCCTTCGACACCCGTTAAGAAAAGAATGGGAGTAAACACAATTAGGATGATCAATTGACCGAAAAAAGCGGAGTTCATCATCGTGCTTGCCGAATCGTAGGCTATCTCATCCATTTCTGTCTGGTCCATAGGTTTTTTGGATTTTTTCATTCGTTGATGAATGTGGAGGACCATACCTTCCACGATTATTACCGCACCGTCCACGATAATACCAAAATCGATCGCACCAAGGGACATCAGGTTTGCCCATACGCCGAACTGTTTCATCAATATAAAAGCGAACAACAGGGAAAGTGGTATTACCGAGGCAGTAATAAGGCCGCCGCGGAGACTTCCCAAGAGCAATACCAATACAAAGATTACT
>NZ_JBGTHY010000573.1:0-1925 GCF_041745955.1 Pricia sp. | reverse complement strand
GAAATACAGAATATTTATCGCATCCTCTATCAAAAAAATTACAATAATTCCCAGGCCACCCAAATCATCGAAGCCGAAATGGAAGCCACGCCCGAAAGGGACGAAATCCTCCAATTCATCCGTGATTCGCAACGGGGGATTATGAAAGGGTATTTTAGTAATAGTTGACCCGAAATGATTCAACCCTGCCTGCCGGCGGGCAGGGTTCAATTGCTACTTCGCAGCTGTTCAACGTTATCCTTAAAAACCTTGAACAGGTCAAAAAGAATTAGTAGAGCTTGAACTTTAGACTTTGAACCTTAAACTATGAACCTTAAACCTTAACATGGCTTCAACATCCGATATACGCAAAGGACTTTGTATTCGCTACAATAACGATATCTATAAAATCATTGAATTTTTACACGTAAAACCGGGCAAAGGGCCCGCTTTTGTCCGTACGAAATTGAGGAGCGTGACCTCGGGCAAGGTGTTGGACAATACGTTCTCCGCTGGTCACAAAATCGAGGATGTACGTGTCGAGACACGTTCCTACCAGTTTTTGTACGCAGAGGGAGAGACCTATCATTTTATGAACACCGACGATTACAACCAGATAGCCCTTCAGGAAGGCGCTTTGGACTCACCGGATTTACTGAAAGAGGGTGAAGTAGTTACCATTTTATTCAATACGGAAGATGCGATGCCCCTCTCCGTGGACATGCCCGCCAGTGTTATCCTAGAAATTACGTATACCGAACCGGGAGTTAGGGGAAATACCGCTACCAACGCCACCAAGCCTGCCAAAGTAGAGACCGGTGCGGAGATAAACGTGCCCTTGTTCATCAACGAAGGCGATAAGATCAAGGTAGATACTGCCACCAGTTCCTACATGGAAAGGGTTAAGGAATAAGGGCGGTTCAATCTTATAACCAGAATTTAATAATCAAAACGTACTGTCCATTGAAATTCCCAACGCCCCATACCCTAAAACATATTGCCACCATCATCGGTTGCGAGTACATTGGTGCACACGATTTTCCGGTTCTGGGTATGAACGAGATCCATATAGTGGAAAAGGGGGATATCGTTTTCGTAGACCATCCAAAGTATTACGATAAAGCACTGAATAGTAAGGCATCAGTCGTACTTATCAATAAAAAAGTTGAATGTCCGGCAGAAAAGGCACTATTGATTTCAGATGATCCTTTTCGTGATTTTAATACCTTGACAAGTTATTTTAAGCCTTTTGAAAAGGCTTTGAATACGATAGACACTTCTGCGGTCATTGGGCGAAATACGGTAGTTCAACCCAATGTTTTTATTGGGAACAACGTGGTCATCGGCGATAATTGCCTGATCCATGCCAATGTATCCATCTATGACAATTGTGTTATTGGGAACAATGTGATCATTCATTCCGGCACAGTGCTGGGCTCCGATGCCTTTTATTATAAGAACAGACCGGAAGGTTTCGATAAATTGATTTCTGGAGGAAGGGTGGTTTTGGAGGATGATGTTGAGCTCGGAGCCCTTTGCACCATTGATAAAGGCGTTACTGGGGATACGACCATCAAAAAAGGTACGAAACTGGACAATCAGGTACACGTCGGCCATGATACGGTCATTGGCGAGAAATGCCTGATCGCTTCCCAAACGGGCATTGCAGGCTGTGTGATTATTGAAGACGAAGTAACCCTTTGGGGCCAGGTAGGTACCACAAGCGGAATAACCATCGGAAAAAAAGCGATTATTATGGGCCAGACGGGCGTGACGAAATCCGTCCCCGGGGGAAAAAGTTATTTCGGGACCCCCATAGAAGAATCCCTCGAAAAGTTTAAACAATTGGCCAACGTAAAGAAAATACCGGCTATTTTGAAGAATATGGGGCAATAATTACGTTCCGAAACCTTTAGAAATCCTTTTCAATCCCATATTTTTGTAAT
>NZ_JBGTHY010000572.1:0-2919 GCF_041745955.1 Pricia sp. | reverse complement strand
AGAGCCCGAAGGGTCTCCGGCGACGTAAAGCACGGAATCCCTATAATTGAAAGCCGCGGGGGCGTTCGAGCCTTGAAAGTACCACTGCTTGGGTTTGATAAACGTCCATTCGTCCATATCCTTTGAATGCCAATAGCCCATAGAACGGGTGACGAACATATAATATTCATCCTTAAAACAAACTACCGCCGGATCCGCTCCCGAACGGTACGAAAGATCCTTGTGGGCATTATAGATCATATTGGTGTAGTCGATATTGATTGGGTTGCAGTAGGTTTCGGTTTGCGCAGAGGCGCTCGATCCAAAACAAAAAAGTAGAAGGATGGCTGCCATTTTTTTAATTCCCATAACTAAAACCAAGTTTATCGAGGCCTGCACGAACATCCTCGTTTTGCATAAAGAGATTCCAAAGCAATCCGCTTCTATAGTTCTCGATCATCACCGGAATCGGCCCTTGGTCAATAGCCAGATATCGGGGCACGTACCAATCGTTTTGGAGGCTAAAAGCATCGTAAGGACCGTATTTGCCGATCAGGCTATCCTGTTCGGTGTAAAGATACCGCAAAAACCCCATGCTCTCATCGGGGGTGTAAGGCATGGAGGATAATGCCGCCGTTGGGGAAATGACCCCCAGGTCTTTGTCGGGCCGGTGCCCGGCATAACCTTTTATGGAATAGCTCGAGGTTAGGCCCCATAGATTTTTTCCATACCCTTTATAGCCGTTCGGATTGTCAACGGCGTATCTATAATGGATTAGGGCATGGTTCCGGTTCAGTTTCCAATAATCGCCGTATTGATCGGTAAGTCCGTTGGGGTTTAGCCCCAAATACGAATAATGGGCCCAGAAGAGCGGACCTACGGGGGATCGGTCGTGCTCATAATGGTCCAATACGGTTTCCAAGTCGTAGAAAACCGTATCCTTGGCAATTGCCCCATTTCGGGCCCATCCTTGTTCGTATACTTCCTTTTTTATGGGATGTTTAGTAGAGGCCGCTGCTAAAATATACATGATAAGGGCCTCATTGTAGCCGCCCACGGGAAAGTCCATCTCCCATTTATACTCCGGGGACCAATGCCAGTACAGCACGTTCTCGCCTTGGGTGTACCAGTCCCATTCCACTCCTTCCCAGAGTTTTTGGATTTTAACGGCCAATTTTTTTTCCCTTTCGGTCCCGTCCTTGAAATACTCCTTTCCGGTCAATAGGCCCTGTATCAAGAATGCGGTTTCCACCAGGTCGCCCCCGTTGTCCTTTTTGCTGAAGGGCGCCGTTTTGCCGTCGGGCATCAACCAATGGGGCCATACGCCGTGAAAGCGATCGGCCTTGGCCAAAAAATCGATGGCCTTTTCGTAGCGTTTCAAAGCCTGTTCACGGGTTATAAATCCGCGTTCGACCCCGACAAGAATGGCCATCAAGCCGAAGCCCGATCCACCAATGGTTATAATATCCTTGTCATGCGTGGGATAGACATCATCCATATGGATGCGTTCCCTGGCCAGGCCGGATGTCGGCTCGGCGCCCTCCCAGAAATAATCGAAGGTTTGGCGTTGCACCTTGTCCAACAATTCGTCATCGGAAAGGTATAATGCGGTTTCTGTTGTGGGCGAGTTGCTCTTTTCGTCGGGTTTTTTTTTGCCGTCGCAGCCTGTGGCCAAGGACACCATGGCAATTAGAATTAAATTTAGGATCGGCAAAGACGTTTTTCCCATTTTTAATAACCCGGATTTTGCTCAAGAACACCATCGCTCAAGGAAATTTGGTTGGCGGGTATGGGAAACAGTTCGTTGACACCCGCTTCAAATTGGGTTCCACGGGCCTGTAGAACCTCTGCGGCACGGCCTTGGCGTACCAGGTCGAGAAAACGATCACCCTCTAGGGCAAGTTCGACCCTTCGCTCGTTCCAAATGATTGTTCGGAGGGCACTTTGATCGGTTTCGGTGATATCATCGAGGCCCGCACGGTTCCTGACCCTGTTCAAACTCTCCAAGGCCGCGGCCGTATTGCCCAATTCGTTGTTGGCCTCGGCATTCATCAATAGAATTTCCGCAAAACGCAGTATTTGAATGTTCGCATCGGCATTGTTATTACAATTGTTCCGTAGATAATCGGATTCCGGAATATATACTTTTTGGTTGTACCGGATCGGATTATCGGGGTTGTTGCCCGCCGTGATCAAGTCGCCTTCAGGGGTAGTCTCTCCTACGAAAAGGATGGAGGCATCCCTTCTTAAATCACCATCTTCATATGCATTTACCAGATCTTCGGAAGGGGAATTGAAACCCCAACCGAACTGTTGGCGTACCCCTTGATGCTGCCCATACTGGGAATCGGCCTCACAATTGCCATCGGCGGTGGACTGTATCTCGAAAATGGATTCCACATTATATTCGTTTTGATAGCGGAACAATTCGTAATAATCGGGAAAAAGCTCGTAGCCCATACCCATTACCTCTTGGGTCAACGATACGACCTGATCCCAAGTTTCACCGTACAGGTACACTTTGGCCAACAATCCTTTGGCGGCACCTTTTGTTGCCCTTCCCACATTGATCGGATCATAAGTGACCGGTAGGGCTTCGGCGGCTTCAGTCAGGTTCGAGATCACAAATTGATACACCTCTTCTGCCGTATTTCTTGGAATGTTGTAAACATCGTCTTCCGGAATGCCGTCGTAAATGGGGACACCCCCATAGACCCTTACCAAATTGAAGTAATGGTAGCCCCTGAAGAACTTCGCCTCAGCCAGCAATCGTGTTTTCAAGTTTTCGTCCATGGCTATTCCGGGAACGTTGGTCAAAACCTGATTGGCCAGATTGATGCCCCTGAACTGACCGGTCCAGTACAGATTGATCATTTCCGCAGTGGCGTCGAAAACAAAATCGTTGAAATCGTTCAGAAAGGCGGCATCGCCCGAACTGCT
>NZ_JBGTHY010000571.1:0-2385 GCF_041745955.1 Pricia sp. | reverse complement strand
TTTAAAGCTGTACCTTTAGACGGAACGACCAAACTATATCATGTATACCCTGACCTATGAATCAAAGTCGACCGGCAACCCAACGGACCGGGATATGGAAGAACTTTTGACCCTTGCGCGCGCAAAGAACTACCTAGAAGGCATTACGGGCTGCCTGATATATTACATGGGCATTTTCATACAGGTAATAGAGGGCGACAAATTTAACGTACTCAGACTCTTCAATACCATAAAGAAGGACAAGAGACATCGTGGGGTGCACCTCTTTTCGGACGACGAGATTGACGAGAGGAACTTTCCGGATTGGGCCATGGGATATTGCAGCATCGACAGAAATCTTCCAGGTACGAAAGAATTTGATCACTTCAAAAAAAATCTATCCCTGTTCGCGGACCTGAGCGCCTCGAAGAACATCACCGCAAAACTTTTCTGGAGGCGGGTAAAGTTTCTAATTTCCAGCCCACCGGAAGGTTTCTGACACATTTGCCCGAAAACCTGCGTTCTATGATCGGCCCCTTTTACACTGACCGATTTTTAAACAATAAGAACAAAGGGTATAAGATGATTATATCGGTACCGTAAAACCTTTGTTATTCACGCTTTACGGACATGGACGAGTAGATTTAACCGGCCGTTGAAGATAAACGATATGAAGATTTTTAAAGTATGATTTAACGTGGGATTAACTGCACCATGGAACTGTAAAAACCTCATGTTTGAAATGAAAAACAACAGTTCCATAAAACCTTATTAATTTTATACCATGTAGCCTGCAAGACTATACTTTATAGGGGATTCCAATGGTTCAGTTCCATAAAGTACCAGTGCCGTAATCCCTTCGTTTTATGTAACTAAATAAAAGAAATAAAATCATCCTTTAGTTTTAGTTGAAGTTTTACAAACTAGTTGTTCCTCTGCTTTTCAGTTTTGCCAAGAAGTTCATCCATCTTTGTTTTCTGACTCTCTAAAACGTTACGAAGCTGTCCATCGCTCCAACCGCACGAAGCATGCGTTTGAGCCAGCCTTCGGTCAAATTCTTCAAGAACATCATCTATTGAGCAGAAAATTTCTGTACCTTACTTTAAACCTAAGCATTGACTTTATTTTAAGCCTATGTTTTTTGGGTACTATAGCTGTATCGAGCTTTTTGCTATTTCCAGTATAGATCCCACTTTTTAAACCGATTCCACGTATACGAAAAGATTGGGTTTGGGAACTGCTTCAATGGTCAAAACAATTATATCATGGTCCCGGAACTTATTGTCGCGACGATTGTTTTAGGAGCCATCATACTTTTCAGCTTTGAGCTATTTTCCATCGATATCACCGCCCTGATCATTATGTGCGCATTGATGGTGACGGGTGTCCTGACCGTGGAAGAGGCCGTTTCCGGATTCAGCAACCCTGCCACCTTGACCGTTTTGGCGATGTTGATCCTTAGTGCCGGCATACAGAATACGGGACTAATCAATTATCTGGGCCAACTTAGTGTCAGAACCGGTAGCAATAATGAAATCGTCGTGATGGCCATGACCATGTTTTTAGCGGGTACGTTGTCCGCATTCCTGAACAACACTGCCGTTGTCGCGATTTTCCTTCCGTTGACCCTGAAGATTGCCCATCACAAAAAGATCAATGCCAATAAACTGCTCATGGCGCTATCCTTTGGAGCCAT
The DNA here is from genome assembly GCF_041745955.1 of Pricia sp. Classification (NCBI taxonomy): domain Bacteria; kingdom Pseudomonadati; phylum Bacteroidota; class Flavobacteriia; order Flavobacteriales; family Flavobacteriaceae; genus Pricia; species Pricia sp. Next base: position 710 of record NZ_JBGTHY010000571.1, on the reverse strand, counting down.
GCTTGGTGGATCGTGTACGTTGATCGGCTCGTCTACCAACTTGCTGGTAAGCGCAATTTCCGAAGAACATGGTTTGGGGGCGATAAAAATGTTCGAGCTCGCGCCGGTAGGTGGGATATTGTTCATCGCCCTAACTATTTTTCTGGTGCTCGGCGTAAGAAAGACCATTCCCGAGCAGAAATCGGAAAAAGGGAACCTCACCGGCATGTATCGACTCGATAACTATCTGGCCGAAATGATGCTACCGGAAAACTCTCCTTTTGTTGGAAAAAATATCGAGAAGACCCGGCTTTTGCAGGACCATGACCTGGAAATACTACAGATCGTTCGCGGGGAGAATATCATATACCTGCCGGAAAATATGGAATTGCTGGAAGCTGGTGATTCTTTGATCGTCAAGGCAAAAGCAAGAAAAATAATTGCACTGGGCAAAATCCCCGGCATCGAGATCAGGACCGACCTCGCAATAGACGATGAAAAATTGACCACCGGGAACGTTGTCTTGGTGGAAGTAATCATTAGCCCCGATTCCCTATTGATAAAACAAAAGATACACGATATCGATTTCCGAAAAAAATACAACGCAATTCCTTTAGCTGTTCGCGGGAAACAAGGGGTGGCCGTTGAACGACTTGACCAAATTGCGCTTTCGGAAGGATTTGCCCTTTTATTGGAAATAGAAAAAGATGCGATTTCCGAACTCCATGCCG
>NZ_JBGTHY010000570.1:0-2922 GCF_041745955.1 Pricia sp. | reverse complement strand
GCCCAAAGCGGTGATGCTGATAAGCATCCCGGTAGTCGATGAGGTCGTATCGCCTCCGATGAGGTCTACCTTAAAAACTTGACATGCCAGGGCTATGCCCGCATATAGCTCCTCTAGGGCTTCCAAGGGGAATCGGTTCGAGACCGCAATGGAAACCGCGATTTGGGATGCCGTGGCGTTCATGGCGTAGACATCGGAAAGATTGGCCATGACCGCTTTATAGCCTAAATGCTTTAATGGCATATAGCTCAGGTCGAAGTGTACGCCCTCGATAAGCATATCTGTGGTTACGATTGTTTTTTTGTCCTTGAAATCAAGCACCGCGGCATCATCGCCTATACCTTTTATCGTTGAGGTATGGGAAATGGAGAAATGTTGGGTCAAATGATCGATAAGGCCGAATTCGCCCAATTGCTCCAGCGCAGTGCGTTCTTGGTTTTTGTCTTCTAGCATGTGGCAAAAATAGGAATAAAAACCGCCTGTAATGATTATCTTGCGACGTACATTTGCATCCTATTTAACTCTGCCATGAAAAAATTTCCTTTCCTTTTAAGTATATCGGCCCTTCTCTTTCTGTCATGCTCAGATGACGACAATCTTCCTATGGACGGTAAACCCGACATCGAAGAATTGCCCGGTCCTGAAGTGGTCGACACGCTTACCGGTTTCACGCCCTGTCAAAACGGGATGGCCGGTATTTATCCCTGTGAGGGCTATGATTTTTTGGGACGTATCACTCTTGATAATTTCAACGCGAGTTCAGGAAACGATAGTTGGGGCTGGACGGATGCTACCACGGGCAAGGAGTATGCCTTGATGGGCTTGGACAACGGTACGGCATTCGTCGATATTTCCGATACCGAAAATTTGATTTATTTGGGGAAGTTGCCCACGGCTACCGAGCCAAGTTCTTGGCGTGATGTGAAGGTTTATCAAAATCATGCCTTCATCGTTTCCGAGGCGGAAGGCCATGGCATGCAGGTTTTTGATTTGACACGTCTACGCGATGTGACCAACCCGCCCGCAACCTTTGATGCAGACGTGCGATACACCGGTTTCGGCAATGCGCATAATATCGTAATCAATGAAGGGACCGGAATCGCCTATGCCGTGGGCACCCGGACTTTCAACGGCGGCCCCCATTTTGTTGATATAGCCGACCCCAAGAATCCCTTTGCCCTTGGAGGATATGTCGGTAACGGGTACACCCATGATGCGCAAGTGGTCACCTATACCGGCCCTGATGCCGATTATACCGGCAGGGAGATTTTTATAGGGGCCAATGAAAATAGTGTGGTCTTAGTGGATGTTTCGGATAAGGAAAATCCTACAGCTATTTCATCCATCGGCTATGACAAAATAGAATATACGCACCAAGGATGGTTCACCGAAGATCAAAGGTATTTTTTATTGGGGGATGAACTTGATGAAACCAATCAAGGATTTAATACGCGGACGTTGGTTTTTGACTTCTCCGATTTGGATAATCCGGTTTTGCATGACACCTACCTGGCCGATTTTTCCGCTATCGATCATAACGGTTATGTAAAGGGCGGCGAATTTTTTCTGGCAAACTACACGGCGGGCGTCCGTATTTTGGATATCACGGACATTGCTGGAAAATCCATCGTAGAGACCGGTTTTTTTGACACGTTTCCGGCTACCAACAATGCCCAGTTCGACGGGGTGTGGAGCGTCTATCCCTACTTTGATAGCGGTAAGATTGTCGTAAGCGACATCAATTCCGGATTGTTCGTAATCAAGAAATCCCAATGAAAAAAATAACCTATATACTCGTCTTTGTACTATTATTTTCATGTTCTAAGGATAGGGATGATCTCACCCAAGAATCCTTGACCCAGTTTCAAGGGCAATTGGAATGGATAAGGAATTTCGGGGGCTCGGGGGATGATACCGCGCAGGCTATCGTAGCTACATCGGATGGTGGATATGCCGTTTTGGGCTTTTCCAACAGTATAGACGGCGATTTGACCGACAAGACGACCGAAGTCAACGATTATTGGCTGTTAAAATTGGATGCCAACGGAGAACTGGAATGGAATAAAACCTATGGCGGAAGCAAAGACGACCGCGGCCAGAGTCTCGTACAGACCAATGATGGCGGCTATGCGGTAACGGGCTATGCGATGAGTGACGACGGTGATGGCAGCAATAACGAAGGCTTTCATGACAATTGGATCGTAAAACTCGACGCGGAGGGAACCATCGAATGGGAAAAGAGCTTCGGGTTTTCCGGTCACGACCATTCCTACGACATCGTACAGACCGATGACAACGGCTTCTTTTTTGTCGGGTTTTTGGACATCACCTCGGCACGTGCCGATGGCAATACCGAAAAAGGAAATTCTTCGCCGACCGCGCATGGGGTCGGTGAATTCTGGGGTACCAAGACCGATCCCAAGGGCAATTTGCAATGGCGCGGCTATTTCGGCGGCACTAACAACGATCGGGCACATGCGGTAGTACCATCCGATGATGGGGGCTTTGTACTATCGGGTTCTACCGAAAGCGACGATTATGATATTAGCGACACCCGGGGCAGTTATGATTTGTGGCTCGTGAAAGTAGACCGTAATGGCAATCTGCTTTGGGAACGCTCGTTTGGGGGTACCGGTATCGAGATTTCACAGGATATCGCCAAGACCGATGATGGTGGTTTCGTGGTCGCGGGCCATACCTTCAGTAACGACATCGACATATCGAAGAACAATGGGGAATCGGATATGTGGTTGGTCAAGACCGATTCTATCGGTAATCTGCTTTGGGAAAAGACCTATGGCGGCACAGGGTTCGACGCGGCACAAGCAGTCAGCACGAGCAAAGATGGGGGCCTTATAGTTGTCGGCAATTCCAAGAGCAGCGATATGGATGTTGAATCCAATGCCGGTGAAAACGATATGT
>NZ_JBGTHY010000569.1:0-6869 GCF_041745955.1 Pricia sp. | reverse complement strand
AAACTGAGATCAAATGCGGGATTGGTCAATGTTTCGGTAAGGATGGAACCGTCTATCGTGAAGTTGTTATCGTTGGTGTCGGAAATAACAAAGGTATCTAGGTAGAGTCCCGAATTATTTATCTCTATCGTTTCGTTATCGATTTTAAAGACGGAATTCAAGGTGGCGGCATTGAACTTCACTTGGTTGAAATCGAACCGACCTTGGTACTTCGGTTCGGCGGTGGTTCCGTTGACCTTCACGTTTCCGGAAAGATAGCCGTCGGCATCCTTGATCGCCCCTTCCGAAAGACGTTCCACCGCTGCCAGTTCCAACTTGTTCAGCTCCAGGTTCAGGTCCAGTTTAGCACCGGTCTGTTGGGCAATATAATCTCCGGTAAGGTCAAAATCGATACCGGCATCCTTTAGCGAAAGGTCGAAATCATAGCTTCCCCGGCCTTGTGATTCGGCGTTCAGCGAGAGATTTCCCAACGGATTCTTCATTACCTGTAGGTCATCGATATTGAAATCGGCCACGATTCCCGTGGCCTCGAAGGGATTTTCGACCACGATCCTGCCCTTGACCAGGCCCCCGGCCAAGGCTTCATCGGGATTCAAAAAGCTTAAAAAGGTCTGCAGCTTAAAATTATCGAAACTTACGCCGATATGATCCTTTTCTACGCCCTCGATGGAATTGCTAAGGCTAAGCCGTTGCTCGTTGCGGCTCAAAACGACGTTCTTAAAATTTAAAAGCTTTTCTCCGATGGATATTTGGTTGTCCCGTGGAACGGCCCATGACTTTTTGTTGAACATCAGGTTCTCGGGCTCGATGTGCAGGTTGACGGTATCTTTTTCAAAGGCCAATTCGGAAGCGACATGCACCAGTTGCTCTTTATCATCGAAGGAACTGAAGTCCAACTGCATCTTCTTATTTTTCAGGTTCCCCTCAAAAAGCGTACGTTTTATTTTGATGGGATCCGATTGTAGGGCCGCCAGGCCTAGGCTGAAATATAGATTGGTGGCGTCACCGTCGACCAGCACCTCGAGGCTGTCAATTGTGGATCCGGCGTACGTTGCTATCGGCACATGGAGCCTGGCCATCAGGGTATTGGTAGCGGCTTCAAAATCGGCCTTGATATTCACGGTATCCAGACGTTCCAGTCCTTTTAAGAACACTTCCGATACGATCGGGACGGTTTTCAGGCCCATGTCCAACTTCACTTGAACGGAATCCGAAATCGAATCGGAAACCGCCCCGTCCGAGAAATACCCCTCGAACTGCCTTTGTAAGGCGGTAGTAATCTGGTCGGGCGTGGCGTTGGACTTCAGGTCACCTTTCAAAAAATCGCTATCGATGCTCGCTTCTGTACTCGTCTTACCGACAGCGGCGTTCAAATCGATATTGTCCAGTTTGTATTGCTTGTTTTCGTAGACCGCCGTGCCTCCGGAAAGTAGGGCATCGAGGGTAAAATCATCGGCGTTCCCCTTGAACTCCGCATTGAGCTTGGCGGCTGCCCTGATATCTTCCTGGGTGATGCCCAGTGCCTGCAGGTCGGCCCCTATAATGTCAAGCTCGAGTTTTATATCGGAGGCCACGGAATCGAGGTCGACCTGGGCATTTGCATTGAGGTTCAGGTTATCGTCTTTAAAGTTCAGATTAATATCGCCTTGGCCGTCTTCGATATCACCTTCCAAAACGAGGTTCGAAAAATCATACCCGTCGAACGAAAGTTGCGTAAAATCGGATTTTAGGGAGGCATCGAGCGTATTGAGGCTGTTGCCGCTGCCCTGGGCGTCGACGGTAAAGGATACCCCGCCTAATTGTTCGTTTTTAAGGAGTTTGTCCAACCGCAGGCTGTCCACTTTTAAAACGCCATCAAAGGCGATTTTTTGGAGATTGGAATAACTACCTGCCAATTGGACGGTACCTTCGGGGATTTTTAGGAGGATATCCGCAGCCATATCGTCGACCGAGCCCTTGGCCGAAGCTTCTATCAAAATTGTCTGTGGTACGGAAATGCCCAAACTGTCTTCGGAGACAAATTTCAGTATATCTTTTCTAGCGGAAGTCCCCCGGATGGTATTGAAATCGAAGGATAACGAATCGGGTGCCATGACATTTTTCAGTCGGCCCTGCGCTACCAGCGAGGTGCTGTCGCCCCAATCCACTTCAAGGTTCGGAATGTCGATGCTGGCCAAAGTACCGTTGACCTCAAAATTACCGGTAACGGGCTTTTTGGCCGCCTTTTTGACGTATTCGTTATTCGCCAGATCGGGCTGAAAAACAAAGGCATCCTCTAGGGCAAGGTTCAGGTTGGGGATATTTATATTGATGCTTGTATTTTCCGGGGTCTCGATCAATTCGTCAAAGGAGGCATACGCCAACGACAGATCTCCGGAAACCGAGCTGTTGTTCGTACGTATTTTCAATCTTGAAATGGCCGCGTTGTCATCTTCTAAACGCGCGTTGAAGGCGAAATTCCTTAATTGGAATCCACTTTTTTCGGCGAAAGCCAGTTTTTCGAGCACCAAATTGGCTTCCTTGGGCCGATACAGAATATCGTTGGCCTGAAGCGTGAAATCCGAAATAGCGACGGCATCGGTATTGAACTTGCCCGCTTGGGATTGATTGTTTCCCGTAGCGTAAGCGATTTTGTTGTTTTCAAAATCTATTTTATCCACTTGCACGAAAAATTCGGGCCATTCGAAACCCGCACTGGCCACGGTAACCGTATCTTCGGGTTGATTGGGCCGACTGGCCACGGTAGAAGTACCCTTAAGTTGCTCTGGCGAACTGGCCACGGCAGCGGTATCCTCCGGTGGTTCGAGCTGCGCGGCCATCCGCAAGGAAATATCGGAGTTTTTCAGTTCCAGAACGTCGACTTCAAAATCGTTCTTGGCGAGGTCGGCCTTGGGCATTTCCAATAGGAAATTCCCGATGTTGACATCGGCCGAAAGGCTATCCGGCACGGAGCTGTAGTTCGCCTTGACCTTCTCGATGGTAAAATTTTCTACCGCCAAATAGGGCAAGGCCGTTTCCGTAGTATCCTCCGTTTCCGGAAAGGGTTTGGTCTGCTTGTAGACGGCCTCGGTATCGCTCAGTTCGAGGTCTTCCAGTTCGAAACGCATGGCCTCGAGGTCGATGGTATTGGCTTCCGCATACAATCGGCCGAGTCGGAGTTTACTGTCGATGCCCATAAAGCCATCGTCATAAACGATATCAAAATCCTTGAGATCGATGGAACCCACACTGATTTCCATGGGTCCGGCTTCCGGTTCGGGGGCGGGCACGGAATCCTGAGAAGCAAAGGCATCGACCAAAAAACTGAAATTGAAATTCTCGGAGCCTTCCCGCCGGGTGACGTTCGCCTTTAGGCCCTCCCACTCCAACGACTCCAAATTAAAGGTATTTCCAAAAATGATTTGGGACAATCCAATGTCGGCCTCCAAAGCCTTTGAATAGACCAATGTATCCCCTTTTTTATCCTCCAAATATAATCCTTCCAAAGAAAGATTCCCCGAAAAAGTCAGGAACAAACGGTCTATCTCGACCTTTGTACCCGTTTTGTCAGAAACATAGTCCGTAGCTTTGGAGACAATGATATCCTGACCCCAAGGGCTACGGATAAAAAGTACCAACGCCACCAAAAGTAGAAGCAGTACCAGCAATATGCGGCCTAAACGCCGTAAAATCTTATTTTTTTTCTTTTTCTCCAAAGTAGGTCTCGCTATGTTTCCGTAAAAGTTCAAAAGTAAAACCTTTGGCAAAAGGTAGTTGCCAATCTTGTATTAATTTCAAACCGTTACATACGTACCGTTACATACGTGGCTAGTTACGAAAGTATTCGAAAGGGGGATGATGCTATTGGAATTATTTTTGAGGGTAACGTCTAAAATTAGAAAAGAAAGCGCATACTGATTTCTGCCGAAAAGAAATCCTTGTATAAGGATGGGTTTGAAACTTTGACCTTAAAATCCGTTAGTTAATTTTTAAGTCAAAAAAAAAGTTAAATGCGTTAAACCAATCTTAAACTTACCATGAATTTTATACTTCGTTAATATCTCTGGCCCCTCTTTTTCTTAATCCATTTAGAACTCCCCATGCAGGTCAGAAGTTCACGAAATAACTTTCCCACCAAAACCAAAATTCAGTAAGAATTAATTTATACATGTTGTTGAAAATATCCATTTTAACTTTCAGTGATACGCTAACCCAAATACCGCATTATGCCATTGAAAACCATTTTTTTGATACTATCGTTTTTAACGGTCCATTCCCTACTCTACGCCCAGGACAATAGTACCGTCACGGGTACGGTTTCCGATAGCCAAGGCCCCCTGCCCGGTGCTTCAGTAGTCATTAAGGGCACGACCACGGGTACCCAGACCGATTTTGACGGAAATTACACCTTGGACGGGGTTCCCGAAAATGCGATCCTCGAAATCAGCTATATAGGCTATGCCGCCAAGGATGTACCGGTTGACGGGCAGACAACCATTAATGCTACCCTTCAAGAAGATGCACAGGCTTTGGAAGAAGTAGTGGTCGTAGGATATGGAACACAGCAAAAAGAAGATATTACAGGTTCTATTTCGGTCGTGGACAGCGAAGAATTGACCAAACAGCCCAATTCAAACCCGTTAAGTTCGATACAGGGAAAGGTATCTGGCGTAACCATAACCAATTCGGGAAGGCCGGGCGCCTCTCCCAATGTACGAATCAGGGGGGTGGGCAGTGTCAGCAACGCTGATCCGCTTTACGTTGTGGATGGGGTCTTGACCAACGATATTTCTTATCTCAACAGTAACGATATCGAGAGCATGAGTATCCTTAAAGATGCGTCAAGTTCCGCCATTTATGGAATTCGCGCGGCGAACGGGGTCATCGTGATCAAAACCAAACGCGGGCAGGGCACGCAGGAAAACGTCACTTTTACATATGATGCTTTCGCAGGTTTCCAAAAAGTGTCCAATGTACCCGATTTGGTCAATGCCAGTCAATATGTAGAGCTTTACAATGAGAAACAGGCATTTGAAGGTTCGGAGAACAGGATCAGCGTAGCGGATTTTAATGGGGATACGGATTGGTTCGAGGAAATTTTAAAAAAATCGGCCGCGACTACATCCCACAATATCTCTATAACCGGTGCTTCAAAAAAAACCCAGTATTATGTCGGCTTCGGATATTTTGATCAATCAGGGCTTCTGGATGCGGGCAGGAACATCAATTCAGGGAATGATTTCAGGAGATTGACCGGTAGGATAGGCCTTGATATCGACCTCAACGACTATTTTACCTTTGGGGGTTCCGTAGCGTATACCGATACCAAAAACAACAACGCCACCGAACCTTTTGCCCAAGCCTATATCGCCCCGCCGATCTTTAGCCCGCTCAATCCCGACGGCAGTTACGGGTCGACCGAAGCCGTAGGACTTTTTGGAAACCCTCGGGGCACCTTGGATTTTTCCAGGGCGAAGGCAAAGCAGAATAGGGTCTTGGCGAATGTGTATGCGGAAATTAAGCCCATCGAATCATTGTCCTTCAGGATAAGTTTCTCAGGCGATTTTACCAGTGGCCGTTCCTTCAATTACACCCCGGAATTTTTTATCAGCACCAGTCAAAGGGCCAATATCAGTACCCTAAACCGTAAAAATATCGAGAACGACAACTGGCTCTGGGAAAACACGTTGACCTGGCAGAAAACCTTCGGCAATCACAACCTAACCCTTTTGGGTGGTTTTTCACAGGAAGAACGCACCTCCTTCGAAATAGAGGGCATAGCCGATGGCGTAGATTTCAACGGCAATGATGCCATACTATATTTGGATCTAGGGAATGCCGATACCGAACAAGTCAACGATCAAGGGTCCAACATCCACTTTGAATCCCTCTTTGCCCGATTGCAGTATAAATATAACAACAGGTATCTGCTGAACGCCACCGTTCGAAAGGATGGCTCATCGAACTTCTCGGAAGATAGCAACACCGATATTTTTCCTTCGGTAGGTATAGGTTGGATCATTAGCAACGAGTCTTTTCTCGAGAACGCTTCCGCAGTCAATAGCCTAAAGCTAAAAGCAAGCTGGGGAAAATTGGGAAATGCCAATGTGCCCCGTGGTTTCGATATTACGGCAAACGATCCAACACTGACCTTTTTTGGCGGCCAGGCCCAAACGGCAAGGTCCATAAGCGAATTTTCGGATCCCAGTATTTTTTGGGAAATCATCGAAGAGTACGACCTGGGATTGGAATTCGGTCTTTTTCAGGGTAAATTGGACGGTGAGGTCAACTATTATAACAGGGAAACCCAAGATGCGGTATTCAGCATTCAACAATTGGCATCTTCCGGGGCCACCAATACCCAGTTGCTTACCAATGCGGGAAGTTTCAAGAATACAGGGATCGAAGTATCCCTGAATTGGAACAACAGCGTATCGGAAGATTTTGCCTATGGTATGTACGGAAACGTAACCACTATTTCCAATGAAATTACCGAAATTCGTGAGGGCTCTTTTCTAAATACGGGTCCGGGACTTTTCGGAAACCCCATCGTGCGTTTGGAGACAGGCGCTGAAATAGGATCGTACTATGGATTTGTCACCGATGGCGTAATCCAGACACAGGCCGAGGCCGACGCACTGGGTTCCCGCGTAGGTGCCTTCAAATTTATGGACCTTAACGGCGACGGCATCATCGGTGAGGACGATAAGGCCTTTTTGGGCAGTCCCATACCTGAATTTACCTATGGGTTCGGGTTCAGCCTAAATTACAAACAATTGGATTTTGGTATGGATTTTCAAGGGGTCGTAGGAAACGAAATCTATAATTTCAATCGAAACTCCAGATTCGGAAACGAAAGCTGGGATCTCGATTTTTATGAAAATCGATGG
>NZ_JBGTHY010000568.1:0-3083 GCF_041745955.1 Pricia sp. | reverse complement strand
TTGCCCCAAATGGTACGGGCCATTCCCGGCCAAGGAAATTTGATGCAAAGGCGGCCATCTACCTTGTTGCCCTTGAGTTCATTGCCTTCCTCGTCCATTAGTGCGGGTTGAATGCCGATAAAGGGTAGGGTGGCATAGGTGGGCGTGGTCGGGGTTACATAGGGAATCGGGGTAATCATAATGCCTCCGGTTTCCGTTTGCCACCAAGTATCGACGATGGGGCTATTGTGCTTACCGACATTGGTATTGTACCAGTGCCATGCCTCTTCGTTGATGGGTTCACCTACGGAACCCAAAACCTTCAGGCTCGAGAGATCGTGTTTTTCGACAAATTCCAAACTCTGCTTGGCAAGGGCACGGATCGCCGTAGGAGCCGTGTAGAATTGATTGATCTTATGCTTTTGAACGACATCCCAAAACCGACCATAATCGGGATAGGAGGGTACGCCTTCGAACATAACGGTCGTAGCACCATTGGCCAAAGGCCCGTAAACGATGTAGGAATGTCCGGTAATCCAACCGATATCCGCGGTACACCAATAGATATCGTTTTCACGGTACTGAAATACATTTTTGAACGTGTAGGCCGTGAAGACCATGTAGCCGCCGGTAGTGTGCACCATACCTTTCGGTTTTCCGGTAGAACCGGAGGTGTAGAGGATGAACAGCGGGTCTTCAGCATCCATAATCTCGGCCACGCAATCGGCATGGGCGTCATCTAACAAAGGCTGTAACCATTTGTCCCTTCCCTCCTTCATTTCGATGTCGGTGTCGATGCGTTTGACGACCAATACGTTTTTGACACTGGGGCAGTCACCCAACGCCCTATCTACGATTCCTTTGAGATCGATGGTCTTTGAGCCCCGGTATGAGCCATCCGAAGTCAATACCATTTTACAGTTCGAATCATTGATACGGCTTGCCAGTGCATTAGAGGAGAATCCTGCGAACACCACGGAATGGATGGCCCCGATACGCGCACAGGCCAATACCGAAATGGCCAATTCGGGAATCATGGGCAAATAGATACAGACCCGATCCCCTTTTTGGATACCGTGATCTTTAAGAACGTTCGCCATACGGCAGACCCGCGCGTGCAATTGTCGATAGGTAATATGTTCTGCGGCTTCATTCGGATCGTTGGGTTCAAAAAGTAGGGCAGTCTTATCGCCACGGGTGGTCAGGTGGCGGTCGATGCAGTTCTCCGTAATATTGAGTTTCGCCCCCTCGAACCATTTGATTTCGGGTTTAGAAAAATCCCAATCCAGCACATTGTCCCATTTTTTGCGCCATACGAAATGTTCTTCCGCGATTTCTTCCCAAAAACTTTCGGGGTTTATGACGGATTTCCGGTAGACTTGAAAATATTCTTCTAGGTGTTTAATGTGGTAGTTGCTCATTGTGGAAAAAAGTTAAAAGATTATTGAGTTAATAGTTAATGGGACCTTGCAGCAAAATTTTGAAGTTTTGATACTGATGTTTTGGTAGAATTATCAATTTCCGCGATAATTTTTGCAATATTTCCGATTGATTTATTTTTCAATAAAAGAATAAATCTGTGCGAATCAGAGATTACAATTCTAGGCGTTGGTGATATCAGCAAGTAATTCAGAAACAGAATCACTGAAAATCGAAACTCCGTATTTTCCCAAAAGTTCCATAAACGTTGGCTTTGTAAGTCCTGCAACCTTTGCAGCTTGACCCAAGGAAAGTATTCGTTCTTCATATAATTTTGACGCAAGTATCATTGAAAGCTCGTAATCTTTCAAATCCAAATTATCCGGGATGTTTATTTTTAGGATTTTCATGATTTTCTATTAAAGAACCACGTTGTATTTTAAATTCGTTCTTATCAAAAATACAATATCGAACTATTTTATAATGTTACGTTTTCTTAAATCTCTTGCCGAATGATGGATCGTGAGAATATCAATTTGTTTTTCAGAAACAATTTTATAGATGATACGGTAACGGCCTTCCAATACTTCCCGGATAGCATCGGTTCTATGCTCAGGTACGGGTTTCCCGATATGCATTTGTGATTTTAAGACCTGCGTTCTTTGCTTAATTCGAATAATTTGAAGTTTAGCATATTTCACCGAATCTTTCGAAATGTATTCGGCAATATTGTTGAGGTCGTCCCGGGCATTGAGCGTCCATTTTATTTGAACCATTTTCCGATTTCCTTTTCGAGCTCGGATTCGGAGATGGTTTCCCCTTTTTTGGATTGTTGAATGCCAAGTTCTATTTTTTCGACGAAAATTAGATGCTCTATGAGTTCATCCAACGAGAACTCTTCGGGAAAATCTTCAATATGTTCTTTTAATCTTGTTTTCGTAAGCATACATTAGTTTTATACATCCCTAAGATACAATTTTTTGTCATACTTCCGTATTGTAAACGGTCAGCGAAATTATCATTCGTTTAATGCCCCGTAGCCTCACCGGCCCCACTCGGAATACGGATATCCTCGACGATTTCCTGTACATCTTGCGGTGGATCAGGAGTAAATTGCATGACCATAATGGAAACCGCGAAATTAAGGAGCATGGCTACCGTTCCGAAGCCTTCGGGAGAGATGCCGAACCACCATTCATCGGGGGTACCTCCACCGAACATGTCGAATTTAAACTTCAACATATACAGCAGCATGGAAACGATACCGACGATCATTCCGGCAATGGCTCCCTCCTTGTTCATTCTTTTATAGAAAATGCCCAAAACGATAGCGGGGAAAAACGAGGCCGCGGCCAGACCGAAGGCCAAGGCGACGACGGCCGCTACAAATCCGGGGGGATTGATACCGAAATATCCTGCAATTACCACCGCTACGGAGGCCGAAATACGTGCCGCCCAAAGTTCGCCCTTTTCCGAAATATCGGGGCGAAAGGTTTTTTTGATCAAATCGTGCGATACGGAGGAGGAGATTACCAAGAGCAACCCGGCCGCGGTGGAGAGGGCCGCAGCGAGTCCACCTGCCGCCACCAAACCGATTACCCAAGCCGGTAGTTGGGCTATCTCGGGGTTGGCCAACACCATGATGTCATTGTCTATTGTAAGTTCATTGGCCTGGCTGTCCGCCA
>NZ_JBGTHY010000567.1:0-5149 GCF_041745955.1 Pricia sp. | reverse complement strand
GCGGTTGCTTCCTCGGCGGTTGCTTCCTCGGCGGTTGCTTCCTCGGCGGTTGCTTCCTCGGCGGTTGCTTCCTCGGTGGTTGCTTCCTCGGTGGTTGCTTCTTCTACTGTAGATTCTTCTTCTGTTTCCTCTGCTGTTTCTTCTTCAGCAGCATCCACTTTCGTGGTCTCTTCTTCCGTTGCATTTTCCTCGGTAGCTTCTTCTACCGTAGTTTCTTCCTCTGTATCCGTAGATTCCTCATTTACCGTGTTTTCTTCCGGGGTATCTTCCGTGGAAGTTTTGGTGTCATCGGTCGCTATATCGGCTTGAAGCTCCAATTCGACTTCATCATCAAAAACAATGGCTTCGGCATCTTGAGGGGCGTTATAGGTTACCACAAGTGCAGGTCCTTTTCCATTCGGGTTTTCTTTGGAGGCGAAAGCTAGGTCGTTGCCTTGCTCGTGGGTCAGTATCAAGGTCAGGACTTCGTTACGTACAAAAGCCGTGTCAAGGGCGACCTCTTGGGTTTGACCAACTTGGTAGCGGGTGGCCAGTTCACCGACTAAAACCTCGGTTTCGGGTGCTGTCTTGGCGGTTAGTTTTTCTTCGGACCAGTCGTTCGAAATGGCCTTAAAGACCGAAATGGTACCGTTACCGTCGTCGCTATCTATAGTAAATTCAAGGTTGGTAGTGTTCACTGTACCACCAATGGAATCAATGGGACTAAGATCGAACATGAGGTAGCTGGTTCTAAAACCTTCTTGAATCCGAACGATAGTTTGGTTGAATCCGGTGTCTCCTTGTACGTGGGCATCATGGATTGCCGGAAAGATAGTAGTACGGGTCTCGTAAATTTTCTCGACTATGGCATCTATGGGCTCATCCTCTAGGACGTTTTCCTCTGTTATTGGGTCGGGTTTTTCCTCTGCAGTGGTTTCTGTAGTCTGTTCTTCATCGGTTGTTGACGATTCGGCCAAAACCGTACTTTCGAACATCTCATTGTCCTTGGTACAGGATATGATAATCATAAAAGAGATGAGCATAAAGTACAGTAGTCTGGGGGAAGTAGGGGTGGGGTGGAATTTCATAAGTGGGTCAATGAATTGTACAGGATGAAAATTTTAAACGTTTCGGGGATTTTTTAAATCGGTGAAATACAGTTTTAATCGGTGAAATACATCATTTTGAATTGCAAAAATAGAAATATCATTTACTTTACCAACATCTCTAACGTTTTTTTTTAAAATTATTGTACGATGAAATACAAATAAAATCGTTGAACTACCCTATTTGTTACGAGAAGAGAGTTAACAAAAGATTAGGAAGAACGCAGTTTTAACTAAAAATTAACGAAATATTCGATGAATTGCAGGAATTGTTGGGAAGGGTTGCGGGAAGGATGGGATTTTAATCAACGAAAGTATAAACAAAAAAAGCCGGACTTCTGAAAGTCCAGCTAGAAGACGGTATAGAAAATTAGTATGTTAAATGCACTTTAAAAGGTACTGTGGTTTGCCTTCCAATTCATAGTAGAGGACACTTTTTCAATTTTGTAAATAGATTGGAAAATTTCAATTTCTCTTATAATACTGCTGATACCATGCAACAAATGCTCGAACCCCATCGTTTACCGAAGTGTTCGGCCTATAATCATAATCTGCAATAAGGCTGTCGACATTCGCCCAAGTACGTGCAACATCACCAGGTTGCATGGGCAACATTTCTTTTTCCGCTTTTTTGCCGATATGGTGTTCGATTGCTTCGATAAATTCGGAAAGCTTTACGGCGTTGTTGTTACCAATATTATAGATTTCGTAAGGCTTTCTATCCGTGACGGGCTTTTCTATAATGCGGGCGACGCCCTCGACAATATCATCGACAAAGGTAAAGTCCCTTTCCATTTTGCCGTGGTTGAACACCTGAATAGGCCGATCGTTCATAATGGCGTCGGTAAAGAGAAAAATGGCCATATCAGGTCGGCCCCAAGGCCCATAAACGGTGAAAAAGCGCAGTCCGGTCGTGGGTAAATCAAAGAGGTGGCTATACGTATGCGCCATCAGTTCATTACTCTTTTTACTGGCGGCGTACAGACTTATCGGATGGTCTACATTGTCTTCTGTCGAAAACGGAATTTTCTCGGTTAACCCGTAGACACTTGAACTGCTGGCATAAACTAAATGCTTGATCTTAAAATTACGGCAACATTCCAACAGG
Organism: Pricia sp.; assembly: GCF_041745955.1. Lineage (NCBI taxonomy): Bacteria > Pseudomonadati > Bacteroidota > Flavobacteriia > Flavobacteriales > Flavobacteriaceae > Pricia > Pricia sp. The sequence goes on along the minus strand of NZ_JBGTHY010000567.1, from coordinate 2,956 downwards.
TTCAGGAAACCGACAATATTACTGTCGATGTAGGTCTCGGGATTTTCAAGACTGTAGCGAACCCCGGCCTGTGCCGCCAAATTACATACCACGGCAATGGTTGACTGTTCGAACAACCGGGGCAAGGCCTTACGGTCTTCTAGATTCATCCGCACAAAGGTAAATTTATCGGTATGTTTAGAACCGGAACAAGCTTCGTTGAAAATTTCCGCATCCTTTCGTGAAATCCCCAACTGCTTCAACCGGTCGAATTTTAGGTCAACGCTGTAATAGTCGTTTAGGTTATCCAATCCCAAAACTTCGAAACCTCTTTTTAAAAGGGCTTCACACAAATGGTATCCTATAAACCCGGCGGCGCCGGTCACGAGTATTTTCACGATTGTCCGATTTTATAATATTGAAATCCTTTTTTTTCCATAGTTTCTTTGGATAGCATACGTCTACCATCGAACACAAAGGCCGGTTTTAGCATTTTTTCGTAAATGGTATCCCAATCGTAGGTCTTGAATTCGTCCCATTCGGTTAAGAGGGCTATCGCGTGGGCCTCCTCTGCTGCTTGCATCGGTTCTTTGACTACCTTCAAAAGTCTCCGGTTCTCTTCGGGGGACCTTGTTTCCAAATAATCCAGATCGGCATAAATACGTTCTTCCGAAACTTTTGGATCATAGACCGTGATTTCGGCCCGTTCTTCCAACAAGGCGTCGGCTACGTAAATCGCTGCCGATTCGCGGGTATCGTTGGTGTCCTTTTTAAAAGCCCATCCGTAGAACGCAATTTTCTTGCCCGAAACCGTATTGTAAAGGGTAGCGATAATATGATCGGCAAAACGTTTTTTCTGGTAGTCGTTCATGATAATGACCTGCTCCCAATAATCCGCCACTTCCTGAAGGCCGAAACTTCGGGAGATATAGACGAGGTTAAGGATATCCTTTTGAAAACACGAACCACCGAAGCCTACCGAGGCGTTCAGGAATTTCGATCCTATCCGGCTATCGGTGCCGATGGCGCGGGAAACTTCCGCAATATTCGCATCCGTTCGTTCACATAGCGCGGAAATCGCATTAATGGAAGACACGCGCTGGGCCAAAAAGGCATTGGCGACCAATTTAGAAAGCTCTGAAGACCATACGTTGGTCTGTAAAATGCGTTCTTTCGGAAGCCAATGGGCGTAAATTGCGCTCAATGTATCTTTGGCCTCTTGACCCGAAGGAGTGTCATCGCCACCGATAAGCACCCTATCTGCGTTTAAAAGGTCATTAACGGCGGTACCCTCGGCCAAAAATTCGGGATTGGACAAAATTTCAAAATTCACCTGGTTGCCCGTATTTTCGAGAATACTTTTTATCGCACTGGCCGTTCGAACGGGGAGCGTCGATTTTTCTACAACTATTTTATCGGTGGTGGCGACCTTGGCAATGTTTCGTGCACAAAGTTCTACAAACTTAAGGTCGGCCGCTTGGCCTTTACCCTTTCCATAGGTTTTGGTCGGGGTATTTACGGATATAAATATGATTTCGGCCTCATCGATGGCTTTGTCCACTTCCGTCGAGAAAAATAGGTTTTTGCCGCGGTTGGCGCCTACAATTTCCTTTAGACCAGGTTCGTATATGGGTAGTTTATCCAGATCCTTATCGTTCCAGCGGTCGATGCGTTCTTGGTTAATGTCGACTACGGTTACTTGTATTTCTGGGCATTGGTCCGCGATTACCGACATTGTGGGTCCACCGACGTAACCGGCACCGATACAACAGATTTTACTGACTTTTTTCACGATATAAATGTTAGTTTTCAAATTTTCAAGATGCAAAGATTACTAAATAACTTAGTATAATAGCCGTTTTGTCGTTAAAAAGATGGATTTATAGCTAATTGGTACGAATAATTATCTTGCAGGCATTTCATCTAGGTTCTTACACATAATATAGTATTTTGGGGTAGGTGAGGTAGAGTTCCAATGTTTGTTTTTATCTTCGTGGCCGCAATCCTATAAAACCAATATACTTTGAAAAGAATTCTCATTACAGGAGCGGCCGGATTCTTGGGATCCCACCTCTGCGACCGTTTTATTAAGGAAGACTATCACGTCATCGCCATGGACAACCTGATCACTGGCGATCTGAGAAATTTGGAACATCTTTTTAAACTCGAAAATTTCGAATTCCATCACCATGATGTCACCACATTTGTACATATATCGGGTGAACTGGACTATATTCTGCACTTTGCATCCCCGGCCAGTCCTATAGATTATTTAAAAATTCCAATTCAGACTTTAAAGGTGGGCGCTTTGGGTACACATAATCTTTTGGGTCTTGCCAAGGAAAAAAAGGCTAGGATCTTGATTGCTTCCACCTCCGAGATTTATGGTGATCCCTTGGTGCATCCACAGACGGAAGACTACTATGGTAACGTAAATACGATCGGCCCGCGGGGTGTTTACGACGAGGCCAAAAGGTTTATGGAATCCATAACCATGGCCTACCACCGTTTTCATGGGGTCGAAACCCGTATTGTCCGTATTTTTAACACCTATGGGCCTAGAATGCGCCTAAACGATGGGCGGGTGATTCCGGCATTTATCGGTCAGGCACTTCGGGGAGAAGATCTTACTGTTTTCGGAGACGGCGGCCAGACGCGATCGTTTTGCTATGTCGATGACGAGATCGAAGGTATCTACCGCTTGTTACTGAGCGATTATGCCCTTCCGGTAAATATTGGCAACCCCCATGAGATTACGATAAGGGATTTTGCGGAGGAAATAGTCAAGCTTACCGGTACCGATCAAAAGATCATTTATGAACCCTTGCCCAAAGATGACCCGATGCAACGCCAGCCCGATATCTCAAAGGCCAAGGAGCTTTTGGGTTGGGAACCCAAGGTATCCCGTGCCGACGGAATGAAAATGACCTACGAGTATTTCAAATCCCTTCCCGAAGAGGAACTGTATAAAAAGGAC
>NZ_JBGTHY010000566.1:0-2345 GCF_041745955.1 Pricia sp. | reverse complement strand
CCTTGTTGGAATCGAAGGATATGAAAATCGATGCCACCATTGCTTTGGATGCCCATGATGAGGTGCTGATACAACGTTTGTTGGAGCGTGGAAAAATTAGCGGCCGTACCGATGATCAAGACGAGAGCAAAATCCGCAATCGCTTTGACGAATACAATGAAAAGACCGCTCCGCTCAAGGAATATTACGACACCCAAGGGAAATTTCACAGGGTCAATGGCATCGGGGAGATCGATGCGGTTACGCGGCGATTGGGGAAGGTGATCGAGGAACTTTAAACCGTAAGCATGACCGAAGGCAATTTTGTAGACTACGTAAAGATCCATGCCGAATCGGGCAATGGGGGCAAGGGCTCCGTGCATTTACATCGCGAAAAATATATTACCAAGGGTGGTCCCGATGGCGGCGATGGCGGGCGCGGTGGCCACGTTATACTTCGGGGCAATGAAAACTTGTGGACGCTCATCAACTTCAGGTTCAAAAAACATTTTAAGGCCGGTCATGGCGAACATGGTAGCAAACAGCGCAGCTCGGGAGCTGACGGTGCCGATGTTTATTTGGAAGTTCCCTTAGGTACGGTCGTCAAGGATGCCGAAACCGACGAAACGCTTTTTGAGATTACCGAACATGGAGAGGAAAAGATGCTGGTCGAAGGCGGCATGGGCGGGCGCGGTAACTGGCATTTTAAAACGAGTACGAACCAGACACCAAGATATGCACAACCCGGAATCAAAGGCCTGGAAACCGATGCTATCTTAGAGCTCAAGGTACTTGCAGACGTGGGGCTGGTAGGCTTCCCCAATGCGGGAAAATCAACCTTGCTTTCCGTAATCACTTCCGCCAAACCAAAAATTGCGGAGTATGAGTTTACGACCTTAAAGCCCAACTTGGGCATAGTGGAATACCGCGATTTTCAAAGCTTTGTCATGGCCGATATCCCGGGAATTATCGAGGGTGCCGCCGAAGGAAAAGGTTTGGGACATTATTTTCTACGCCATATTGAGCGCAATGCGACCCTGTTATTCCTGATTCCTGCGGATAGCAAGGATATTGGAAAGGAATATGGGATTTTACTGGACGAGCTCCGCAGATACAATCCCGAATTGATCGATAAGGAACGGTTGGTTGCCATCTCCAAAAGCGATATGCTCGACGAAGAGCTCATGGCCGAAATGCGAGAGGAACTGGATAAAGATTTAAAGGGTGTGCCCTATATGTTCATTTCTTCCGTAGCACAGCAAGGCATCACCGAATTGAAAGACCGGCTTTGGGCAATGTTGAACGATTGAGTAATTGTCTTTGCGCTCTCGGCCTACTACCGAAAAAGAGTAACGTGCCGGCTCCTCGCAAAGACGATGCTTTTCCTTAATTTTGTATAAATGGAAGTTATGAAAAGGATAGTACTCTTATTGGCAGTTGCACTTTTGTTCTCCTGCAACGCCATTCGTGTCAACTACGATTACGACAAGGAAGTCGATTTTACCAAGTACACAACCTATAACTATTATCCCGATATGCAGACGGGATTGAGCGAATTGGATACCAAACGCCTACTCGACGCGGTGGATGCCGAAATGCAGGCCAAAGGAATACAATTGACCGAAAAACCGGATTTTTTTATAAATATCGAAAGCAACTCGTTTCAAAAGCCCAGAAATAATTCTGTCGGCGTCGGCCTTGGTGGATCGGGGCGCAGTGTCGGAGGTGGAGTTTCTGTAGGCATTCCGGTAGGTGGTCCGAAGATGGAACGGCAGATCCGTTTCGATTTTGTAGATAATGAAAATGACAAACTGTTCTGGCAGGCCGAAAGCCAAAGTCCCTTTAAGGAAAATGTTTCTCCGGAAGCGCGTGAGGAAACTTTACGAAGCTTGGCGGTAAAAGTTTTTGCCAAATATCCGCCGGAGTGACGGGCTTTTCTGATTTAATCTATAATAATTTGCGTTTGCAACGGATGCGATATTGAATACTTTCGGTCAATAATGGCGAAACTGGCAACATACTATATCGAAAACCATAAAATCGAGGTGGTCAAAACGGTGTTCGGAAAGGAAAAAGTACTTCTCAACGGAACAAAAGTATCCGAGAAAACTGCCCGTGTTACGTCTGAGCATCATTTCGAGATTGCTGGCCATCGTTATAAAATCTCGCAAAGGGACAGTTCACAATCTGAAAAAATGAACGCATACGAAATCTTGAGAAATGGCTCCCCCATTGCTTTGATGAACATTGAATCGCAAACTTCCATTAAAATATTCGTGCTGATTGTTGCCATTGGTCTGGGCTTGGGGTTTATGGTCGGGGTGTTGGTTTATAATGTAGTATTGACTTAGCGTTTTGGTGTCCTG
>NZ_JBGTHY010000565.1:0-2548 GCF_041745955.1 Pricia sp. | reverse complement strand
ATCTCGAAAAATTTCAAGTATCCCCATGAAGCCCAGGAAAAAGGGATTCAAGGTCGGGTCAGTATCATGTTCTTGATTGATCCTGAGGGAAACATCACCAATATAGCAAAGAGAGGACCGGATAGCTCCTTGGAAGATGAGGCCGAACGGATTATATCGCGATTGCCGCAAATGAAGCCGGGGAGTCACCGTGGCAAGAATGTCAATGTGCCGTTTTCCGTTCCCATTACCTTTAGGTTAGCCTCAGAAATGGAAGATGATAAAATAGGATATGGGACGAATTCAGACAACTATACGCAAAAGAGGAGACAAATTCTGAATGAAAGATACGACCTACTGGTACAGGAACGTCGCCGACTATTGAAAAAATCAGATGAAACTAATCCGGTAATTGTAAACCTTGATAATCAACTAGCAGCATTAAAAAAGTCAATCGACGGAGCTAGATGAGAGTTTTGAACGGCTACATTATCAAAGCACTTCTTTTATCAATAAGTCTTAACATCGGGGTCAATGCTCAATCGTCATCCTCTACCATCGCCGACAGCCTCTACGCCACGGGCAACTACACCAAGGCCATTAATTATTACGCAGAGGACGGAGGTGAAAATTCAGGGCTACAGATTGCCCGGGCCTATAATGCCATAGGCAATTTCGAAAAGGCTATTGTACAGTACAGAAGTGTTGTTGCTATTCATCCCGACTGGCAGATTGCCAGCTTTGAACTGGGGAAATTGCTACTAAAGGCCAAGGAATATGATGAAGCGCGTAAACTTTTTTCACAATTGACCGCTTTGGGAGACGATAATCCCGAATACCACTACTACCTCGGCGAAGCCTTTCAAGAACTCGAACAACCCGCCAGTGCCTTGACCGCCTACAAAAAAGCCGTGAAATTGGACAGCACCCATTTGCGCAGCCTATTCCAATTGGGCAAATACTTTACGATTAAACTAGAGCGCGACCAAGCATTGAAGTATGTCGATGCGGGACTCCGATGCTATGAAAACGACGTTTCCCTCATCAATTTGAAAGCGCTGATCTATTACAATGATAACCAATACAAAACCGCCATCCCATGGTTCGAATCCTTGCTTGAACTCGGCGAGACTAAGCCCTATGTCTACGAAAAATTGGCCTATTGCTATTATAAAAATTGGGAATTCGAAAAGGCCAAGCAAACTTACCGTACCCTGATTGGCATCGACGACCAAAATTCCGATACCTATTTTGGGATGTCCGCCGCATTACGCAAAAACGAACAGCGCGACAGCGCCGAAATCTACATCCACAAAGCCATGGACGTACAGCGACCGATATTTGCCGAGGGCTATAGTTCGCTGGCCAGTTTGGCTCGGGAGCGTAACGACCTGAAATCCGCCTTAAACTATTATAAATTGGCCTACAAAGAAGCTCCATTAGATGATATGCTCTTTTTTAATATCTGCACCGTGGCCGATCAATATTACAAAGACCCCAAGACCAAGCTGGACTACTATGAAACTTTCATCAAGAAGTTCGGGAAAAATAGGCCCTATGCGTCAAAGATAGCAACCAAACGGATTAAGGAATTGAAAGAGGAGATTCATTTTGCGAAGAATTAACCGGACTCTCAAGCTGCCCTCTTTTCCTACATTTCTCCATGAATCCCACAAAAAAATCGTAATTTCCGCCCAACAATCCAAGTGTTGTGTTTAGCCTGTTGTGCCGGTTAAGCCGCCGTTATTTTTTGCCAGGTCAAGGTAAAAAATTATTGCATAGCTATAGCTACGGTATCATTTTTTAACGCAGGACTGGTGAAAAAGACCAAGACTTGGGCCGGCAAAAACGGGCTTAACACAATACTAGGTAATGCGGAACCTTTCCATCTTATTTTTGCTATGCCTGCTGACCGCTTGTGACTGGTCTGCCAAACGGGAGCAGAAGACCCAAGAACTGGTGGACCAAGAAATTCAGGCCATCGATTGGGAAGACGTGGACCAGTACCCCCTGTTTGCCGATTGTGATGAACTGGCAAGCAAATCCGAGCAAAAAAAATGTTTTATGGAAACCCTGCTGCGGCACTTTTCCAAGTCCTTGCAAGATTCGGATTTGGTTTTGGAAAAAGAAGTAAAAGATACGATTTTTGTAGATTTCAGGATGGAAGATACCGGTGCGATTACCTTGATGAACATAAAAAACGACGAACAGATCAGCCAACAAGTCCCCGGTTTTCGCAACCAAATCGAAAAAAGCTTAAACAGCCTGCCAAAAATAGAACCGGCATTGAAGCGTGGCATTCCCGTAAGCGCAAAATTTCGGATTCCGATTGTGCTGCGGTAAGTCGCAGTTGCCCGTCACTGTTGGTAATACTAATTTAAGGTTCAACCATGCCTAAAGACATTGTTCAAGGTAAAAAAAAGAAAAATCCACTTTGAACCTTGAACAGGTACGAAGTAGCGATTGAACCTTAAATGTTACGCTCGCAAAGGTTAATTCAATTGTAAATAACGGCGCACTGTAAACCGAACTCCAGGATAAACTCATAAACCTATAAACCCATAAACTC
>NZ_JBGTHY010000564.1:0-2345 GCF_041745955.1 Pricia sp. | reverse complement strand
CAAGAAAACCTTTATAGTCAACGTCTGCACCTTGCCGATACCGATAATGGAGGTGAGTCCGTATTCGAACCATGAAATTAAGAACGTCTGGAAAAAGCAGATCAAAAGCAAGCCTTTTGCCAAGGGAAACAACACTTTTATGTACGTCTGCCAACGGTTTCCCCCCAGAGTGGCGACCAGGTCTTCATAGCTTTTTACTTTTTTGTTCCAAAAACTGCTGAAAAACAAGAGGGCATAGGGAAAGGCGATGATAAACTGGGCCACAATGACACCCGTGATATTTCCGAACAGACCCATTTTGAGAAAGAAAAAACTAAGACAGGCCGCAAATACAACGGGAGCCAATATATAGGGAAAATAGGCCAACAGGGTCAAGGTGTTTTTCTTTGGATGGTAGAACACCGTACGGCTGATCAGAAATCCCGAAGTCGTGGATACGATGGCTACCGAAAGGGATATCAGTAAAGAGGATAAAAAACTTTCTAACAATCCTGTCTCGGAACCTAGAATGGTCGCCCAGTTTTTCAGTCCAAAATAGGATGGTAATATATCCGGAAACCGCCATTCCGAAGCGAAGGACAGCAGGACAAGGTATACGAACGGAAACAGAATCAACAGCACCGCTCCGCTCAACACAAATGGTTTCCAGCTAAGAGCTTTTTTAAACTCCCTTCTTCCTGATTTCCGATATTTTGAGAACCGTGACTTCACTTCAAAATTTTTAAATATCTCGATATTCAGAAACTTTGAAGTATTGCCAAAACCTCAAACTCTTGAAAATCAGTTCAAATTATTTTAAACACCTCTAAGTTTCATAACTGCGCCTTTTTTTGGGAAGAAAAAGCAATATCGCAGCCGCAGAAACGATCAAGGTATACATCACCGCGACCACATAGCCCTCGGATATTTTGTCGAGGTCATATTGTTTTATTTCCCGAATAATCAACACCGACAACATTTGTGGGGATTCTTGACCTAATATCAGCGGTACTTCATAAGCCCCCAATAAAAAAATAAAATACAGCAAAATCAGCACCCAGGTCTTTTTGATCAAGATGGGCAAAAATATCCGCTGGGTTACCTGTTTGGCGTTCGCTCCCAGCGATTGCGCCAAGACGGATAGTTCTTCGATACGTTCGTTTTTGCAGACGTTCAAAAAGAGCAACACAAAAAAGGGCATGATCATCGTGATAAAAGACAGTACGATACCAAACGCCCAAGCATCGTTCACAAGATCAGGAAATTGTGACGCCTCGGTTATCCCCCCCAAATTATAGCTTAGCCGGGCAAAAAATCCGCCTTTTGAGAAAAGTTGAAACGTGAAGAAACCGGTGACGATGCCCGGCACCGCCAATGGCAAGTATATTATAAAGGATAGAAATTTTTGCTCCAAACGTTTTCGGAATTTCAAGGTCGCCCATAAGGCTCCACCTACGGAGACGACCACTGCGACCAAGGCAATCAAAAAACTGTATAAAAAAGACCGGAAAAATTCGCCGGAAGCCAATACCGATGTCCAAAATTCAGTGGTAAAACCCTTGTTGGCAACACCTATAATCCCAAAACTATAGAGTAGCGCATAGATAAACGCGGCCGCAAAAGGCACCACACCAATGGCGATAAAAAGGATGATGCCGAAATTTGGACTTCTATTTTTCAATGACTTGCTTTCTAAAATCCTCATAAAGGCGGATCATGTATTCGGGGGCGGGTTCGGCGATGGCGTTCTTTTCCAGCTGTTTCATTTCTGGGCCGTATTGGCGTCTGGCGGACCTTTTGAACTTTTCTTGCCAGTCCGCAGGCAGACTTTCGATGTTTAATACCGTATTGGAGTTCATTCCGCTTACTTCGGCTTTTTTAAGCTGGGCTTCGGGGGATAGCAAAAAATCGATGACCTGCATGGCACCCGCCTTTTGGGGAGCGTTATACAGCACCCCAAGATAATTTGAATTTTTAATCGTACCGTTTTCCCAGGCATAACCGCGCGTGGATTTAGCATAAAGACCGTTCAGTACTTTTTCTTCGATGCCGCCTTCGCTAAACCCGTACACCAATAAAAGTTCGCCGTTGGCATAGAGCTGACCCATTTTGGATTGCTCTTTGGGGAAGGTACGGCCTTCCTTCCAAAAGTACTTCTTGTGGGCGTTGACATATTCCCATAGTTTTTGCGAAAGCAGGTTGTATTTTTCTTCATCGAACGAGCCATCGAGGCTAGTGGGACTTCCACCGAGTTCGGCCATAAAACTCTTGAGAAGCGTCATGCCCGTAAAATCGTTGGAAATAGTAAAGGTGCCGGGATACCGATCGAGATATTCAGTCAATTGTGAAAGGTTCGTCGGGGGGTT
>NZ_JBGTHY010000563.1:0-10150 GCF_041745955.1 Pricia sp. | reverse complement strand
TACCGTTAAGGTTTTTTCCACTATTTCATCGACCGACGAATACCAGGAGACCCTTTTGGGCAGTATTCCCGATATGGGCGAAACGGAGGCCTTGGAAGCATTGAATGGCGCTGTAAAGGCCTTTGACCGGGGCAAGGGCATATGGCCGACCATGCACGTGAAGGACCGTATCGAGTGTATGGAAAAATTTGTGGGCCAAATGGAAACCAAGCGCGAAGAGATCGTAAAGCTGCTGATGTGGGAAATCGGTAAATCGCTACCCGATTCCCAAAAGGAATTCGACCGTACCGTGGAGTATGTTAATGATACTATCGAAGAGTATAAGGACCTGGATCGGAATTCCGCCAAATTCCAAAAACACGATGGGGTCTATGCGCATATAAAAAGGGGGCCTTTAGGAGTGGTACTTTGTTTAGGACCTTATAACTATCCGTTGAACGAAACTTTTGCCTTATTGATTCCCGCCATCATTATGGGCAACACCACGATTTTTAAACCGGCGAAACATGGGGTCTTATTGATTACGCCTTTATTGGAAGCATTTCAGAACAGTTTTCCCAAAGGTGTGGTTAATGTCGTTTTCGGTCGCGGCAGGGTCTTGGCGACCCCGATCATGCAGAGCGGGAAGGTAGATGTACTGGCCCTGATCGGCAATAGTAAATCCGCTAATGCGATTCAAGAGCAGCATCCAAAGAGTAGTCGATTGCGTCTGGTCTTAGGATTGGAAGCCAAGAATCCCGCTATCATCCTTCCGGATGCCGATCTTGAATTGACCATTGCGGAATGCATTTCAGGCACATTGTCCTTCAACGGGCAACGCTGTACCGCTTTGAAAGTGATCTACGTGCATGAGGATATCAAGGAAAAATTCTTAAAACAATTTGCCAAACGTGTCGACGGACTGAAATTCGGGAATCCCTGGGAAGATGGCGTCAACCTCACACCGCTCCCCGAACCCGAAAAACCGGCCTATATTCAGGAACTGATCGATGATGCCGTTGAAAAGGGGGCAGAAGTGCTCAATGAAAAAGGCGGACAACATTTTGACAATTATATCTGGCCCGCCGTATTGTATCCGGTGACCAAAGATATGCGGGTGTACCAAGAAGAGCAGTTCGGACCGGTGATTCCCGTGCTTTCCTTTTCCGATATCGAGGAACCCTTAGACGATATGGCAGAAAGCAATTACGGCCAACAGGTAAGCCTTTTTGGGAAGGACGTATATGCGCTTTCCCCATTGATCGATACACTGGTCAACCTAGTTTGCCGCGTCAACCTGAACAGCTCGTGCCAGCGAGGCCCCGATGTATATCCGTTTACGGGAAGAAAAGATTCCGCACAGGCAACGCTGAGTGTTCACGATGCCCTGCGTTCATTCTCAATACGGACTTTTGTCGCCTTCAAGGACAACGATCTGAACAACGAAACGATTCAGCAGCTATTGGAAGCGAAACTTTCTAATTTTGTAAGTACGGATTATATACTTTAGATGTTTTTCGCCAGCCAGTCCCCGACTTCACTGGTCCGGTACGATTTCCCGTCCTCGGCCAGGTCTTCGGTGACGATACCTTCCGCAAGCGACTTGTTCACCACACGACGAATATCCTCGGCTTCCTGTTTTAGGTCAAAATCCTCAAAAAGCATGGCGGCGGAAAGTACGGTGGCCAACGGATTGGCAATATCTTTCCCGGCCGCCTGTGGATAAGAACCATGGATCGGCTCGTACAATTTTGCTTTTTCTCCTATGGATGAAGAGGGCATCAAGCCCATGGAGCCTGAAATAACGGAAGCTTCATCCGTCAAAATATCCCCGAAAAGATTTTCGGTAATGATGACGTCATAGCCTTTGGGCCATTGTACCAAACGCATGGCCGTGGCGTCGACGAATTCATAAGAAACTTCGACTTCGGGATAATCCTTTTCCATGGCCTGCACGGTTTCACGCCAAAGACGGGAAGATTCCAAAACGTTGGCCTTATCGACACAACACAATCTTTTGGATCGCGCCATCGCCATTTCAAATCCCTTTTTTGCTAAACGCTGTATTTCGGCACGGGTATAGGTCATGGTGTCAAAAGCAGTATTACCATCGTCTTTTCGACCACGCTCCCCAAAATAAATACCTCCGGTCAATTCGCGTAGGATTATCAAATCGGTGCCCTCGATACGTTCCCGTTTTAGTGGGGATTTATCAATGAGGGATGGAAATGTAAATGTGGGACGCACATTGGCGAACAATCCCAATTTCTGGCGCATCTTCAGCAATCCCTGTTCCGGACGTACTTTGGCGGATGGGTCATTGTCAAAGCGTGGATGGCCGATAGCGCCGAAAAGAACCGCATCGGCATTTGCACAAATTTCATGGGTCTCATCGGGATAAGGTTCGCCGACTTCATCGATGGCAGCGGCACCGGTCAAAGCGGGCTTCCACGTGATTTCGTGTTTGTACTTTTTGGCAATGGCATCACAGACCTTTAAAGCTTGGTCTATTACTTCGGGGCCGATGCCGTCACCGGCGAGTAGGGCAATGTTTAATTTCATTATCTAGTATTGGTATTATTTATATTTTGATGCTTTCAACTGATGTGTCTAAATCACTTATGGGTCTGATTCTGATCAATTACAACTCCTCCAAACAACTTAAAATATCCTAGACTTTTGGATTCAATAGTGTCACACTTACATTTTCCATATAAAATTTATTCCTGTGCATTTTTTAGAATTCTTGGATACTCTCAAATTATATTCAACATCTTCTCCGTCGCCTTGATCGCCGAAACGGTCTGGTCGGAATCGAGTCCTCTGGAAGTAAATTCCCTGCCGTCGGTTTCCCAGGTTATAGTAGTCTCGCAAAGGGCATCGGAATTACTTCCTGGGGGAATGCGCACTGCATAATCCACAAGATTGGGCAGTTTCTTTTTTCTGGCCTGATATATTTTCCGCAAGGCGTTCATAAAGGCGTCGTACTGGCCGTCACCGGATGCATTTTCCTCAAATATTTTCCCGTCGATTTCCAACGAAAGGGTAGTAGAGGGGCGAAGTCCCTTTGAATGGGTCAGCACATACGATTTTACGAAGACCTTTTGCAGGTAATCCGTATTCAGCACATCCGAAATAATATAAGGCAAATCATCTTTGGTGACCCGTTCTTTTTTATCGCCGAGCTCGATGATACGGGCGGTTACTTTTTTGAGTTCCTCATCGTTCAGGGTCAGGCCGAGTTCTTGCAGATTCTTTTGGATGTTGGCTTTCCCCGACATTTTACCCAATGCATATTTGCGTTTCCGGCCAAAGCGTTCGGGCATTAAATCACTAAAGTAAAGGTTATTTTTATTATCTCCATCCGCATGTATACCAGCGGTTTGAGTAAAAACACTATCTCCAACGATAGGTTTGTTCGATGGGATGCCGATACCGGAAAATGCGGATACCAATTTGCTTACTTTAAACAAAGCGGATTCGTTGACCCCGATTTCAACCTCGGGCAGAAAGTCGTTGATAACAGCAATGGCACTTGCCATTGGGGCATTGCCCGCCCGTTCGCCCATGCCGTTTACGGTCAAATGTAGCCCGTGGCAACCGGCCTTGACGGCTTCCATGACATTGGCCACGCCCAGATCATAATCGTTATGGCCGTGAAAGTCGAAATGGATATCGGGATAGCGTTCGATAATTTCGGAAAGAAACGTAAAGGTTTCCGTATGGGTCAGTATGCCCAAAGTATCCGGCAGCAAAATACGTTTTACGGGTTGGGTGGACAGGAAATCCAAAAACTGAAAGACATAGTCCTTGGAATTTCGCATACCGTTGCTCCAATCCTCCAAATAGATATTACTGTTGAAACCTTTCTTTTCTGCGGATGCGAAAACTTCGGCAATTCCATTGAAATGCTGCTCCGGTGTCTTCTTGAGTTGATATTTTAAATGGTTGAGAGAGCCCTTGGTCAAAAGGTTCTGGGTCTTTGCACCGGCTTGTTCCATCCATTTTAAGGACACACCGCCATCAACAAAAGTCAGGACTTCTATCTTATCCAAATACGTTTTGGATGCCGCCCATTCCGTAATCTGTTTTACGGCTTCCAGTTCTCCGTCGGATACCCGTGCGGAGGCCACCTCGATGCGGTCGACCTTCAGTTCGTCAAGCAAAAGCTTGACTAAGGTCAATTTCTCGGAAACGGAAAAGGACACTCCCGAGGTCTGCTCCCCATCCCGGAGCGTAGTATCCATTATTTCTATTCGTCTTTTCATCTCACAACGGCCTATCTCCCGCAAACTCCCGAATCTGTTCTTTGATGTTCAACAGATAGTCGATATCGTCAAAGCCATTGAGCATATTCGCTTTTTTGTAGGCGTTGATGTCAAAACTTTCTTGATCTCCAGTGGCGGCAATAGTGATGGTCTGCTCGGGAAGATTGACTTCGAAAAGCGCATTTGCGTCCGCCTCGATGGCCCGGAAAATCTTTTCAAGAAATTCGGGACTCACCTGTACCGGAAGTACTCCGATATTCAGGCAATTATTGCGAAAAATATCCGCAAAAAAGCTAGATACAACGCAACGGAATCCATAGTCATAAACTGCCCAGGCGGCATGCTCGCGCGAGGAACCGGAACCGAAATTCTTACCTCCGACCAAGATCCGGCCGCTATAAATAGGATTGTTCAGTACGAAATCTTTCTTTTCGGAATGGTCGTTATTATACCGCCAATCGCGAAAAAGATTGTCGCCGAAGCCCTTACGCTCTGTCGCTTTTAAAAAGCGTGCGGGTATGATTTGGTCCGTGTCCACATTTTCAATTGGAAGTGGTACTGCGGATGTCGTAAGTATGTTGAACTTATCGTAAGCCATCGATTTCATGTTTTTTATGCGTTCTCCAACTCTTTTTCCATCAGTTCTCGCGGATCGGTTACCTTTCCGGTAACCGCGGCGGCGGCGGCAACAAGCGGACTCGCCAAAAGCGTTCTTGATCCAGGCCCCTGTCTGCCCTCAAAGTTTCGGTTCGAGGTACTGACCGCGTACTTACCTGCAGGCACTTTGTCATCGTTCATGGCCAGGCAGGCGGAGCATCCGGGTTCTCGGAGTTCAAAGCCGGCTTCCTCTAGAATATCCAACAAACCTTCCTCTTTTATGGCTTTTTCCACCTTATGGGAACCGGGTACCAGCCATGCGGTCACATTGTCCGCTTTTTTCCTTCCTTTAACCAAAGACGTAAACAGCCTGAAATCTTCGATACGGCCGTTGGTACAGCTTCCGAGGAAAACAAAATCGATAGGTTTCCCCATCATGGAATCGCCTTCGTGGAAATTCATATATTTCAAGGACTTATGATACGTCGCGGCTCCACTATCCTTTGAATCCGCTAACGGAATACCATGGGAAATTCCGATACCCATCCCCGGGTTGGTACCATACGTGATCATCGGTTCGATATTCGCGGCGTCGAAGGTGATTTCCTTATCAAATTCCGCATCTTCATGGGTATAAAGCGTTTTCCAATAGTCCATTGCAGTATCCCAAGCGGCTCCGGTAGGAGTGAACTCCCTTCCTTTTACGTATTTAAATGTTTTTTCATCGGGAGCGATCATACCGCCACGGGCGCCCATTTCGATACTGAGGTTACAGACGGTCATACGGCCTTCCATGCTCATATCGCGGAAAACCTGTCCCGCATATTCCACAAAATACCCGGTAGCTCCCGAAGTGGACAATTGTGAAATGATGTACAAAGCGACATCCTTTGACGTCACCCCAAAATTCAGCTTGCCTTCTACATTGATACGCATGCTCTTGGGCTTGGTCTGCATAATACATTGCGTCGCAAGCACCATTTCGACTTCCGAAGTGCCGATTCCAAAGGCAATCGCCCCGAAAGCCCCGTGGGTAGAGGTGTGGGAATCGCCGCAAACGATAGTGGCCCCAGGTTGGGTAATACCGTATTCCGGACCTACAACGTGCACGATACCGTTCTTTTCGTGGCCAAGACCCCAGTAGGATATTCCGAATTCGTTGGAATTTTCCTCCAACATCCGCAACTGATTGGCCGAAAGTGGATCTTCGACGGGCAAGTGCTGGTTGATAGTAGGGGTATTATGATCGGCGGTGGCAAATGTTTTTTCGGGATACATGACCTCGATAGCCCGGTTTTTAATGCCCAAAAAGGCAACGGGACTGGTCACTTCATGTACCATATGGCGATCGATAAAGAGTACATCGGGACCATTTTCGATGTGTTGTACCACATGCGAATCCCATACTTTATCGAACAATGTTTTCTTGTCGTTCATAGTGTTTGATTCTAAGCCTGCAAATTTAACGAAATTGAGACTTTCAAGAAATTATCGGGGATGGAAATTACGATGTCCAAGTTAATGGCCGGAGATGACCAACGTGCCCGCCGCTCCGGTGCCCTTCCGCAGGTCGACGGAACCTTGGAAAACGAACCTCACTATTAATGGTTTCGTTAGATACGACGTCTGGTCACAAGTATTTTCGTTTATCGATAGAACACCCGAAACGGCAACACGTTTGCAGATCGTACCCGCATACCGATCAACAGTTCTTTTTTAAGATGTTCCCAATCTGCTTCGACATAATCGATTTCTGGGTTTTTGGTCAGGTATACGTCCGTAGTCGGCGTGTAGCCTACGCCGGAGTCCTGAGAGACCATGACCCCCTTTTCAATTTTTACCTTGGTGATACTGTTCCTAAAAATACTGAAGCAGTGCTGTACGATGTCCTGACGGGTAATGATCCTAGCTTTTGATAGTACATGTTCGCGGTAGGCGTAAATTTTTTCACTGGGTGAAGGCTCGTCCTGACCGCCCAAGGTTCCGGTAATCAAGGTGAGCGAATCGGGCTGAAAGGCGGTACCGACTTTAGCGTTCAACTTCACATACGGATTGATTTTATTGGCCTTCTCACCGGCGGTCGTCCAATATTCCGCATAGATGTTCTGGTCCCTGTTCTTTTGGATACTGTTGCGGTTAATGATCAAATAGGGAATCTTATGTTTGTTAAATCCATACTGTTCGATTTTTTGCTCGATTCGCGATACGATCTTTTTCAGGCTTTTCAGGTTTTCATCGATATAGGGGTCTCCCATGGCCGTAAAAGCGACACTATCTTCCTTTAAAAGGTCTAAAGTGTAGTTCAAAAGTTCTGAAGCATCGCGCTCGTCAAATCGTGAAACGCCCCCAAATCGCAGATAGGCATTTGGGTGTTCATGATCGTTATGACCCCGGTTCTGGATAAAATAGGTGTTGCCGGTATCGCCGGTAATTTCTTGGATGTCAAAGAAGAAGTCCTCATTCACTGCCAACGGTAGAATGTTAAAATAAGGCTGTAGGCGTTTGCTCAAATTCTGTGATTTTTTATTGAGCACCGGAAAACAGTTGATATGGCACCTCAGATTTTCGAGCATCGAAGTGGATACTACGGTGGAGAATTCAATTTTTATCCATAATAAGGGCTCGTCGAATTCCTTCAAATGTTTGTCCGAAATAAATTCCGTGAATGCTTCGGGATAATTTTTCAGGTTTTTCTTGACATCCAAGGAACTAGCAACGGTATAAAAATGATCTTCGTAAAATTCCTTTACATAGGTTTCATAAAATCGGATTTTACTTTGGATGGATTCGTTGATATAGCCGCTAAAGTCGTCCTTGATATCCAGCTTTTCGTTGTAGCCTTTTACGATATCCAAGGCTTCGCCGTTCAGCGACCAATGGGCGATTCCGATATAGTGGGCCAACAATTCTTTCTGCGCAAAATTAAGGAGGTCGAAATAGCAGAGCAGCTGATCGATGCTTTGAACACCCTCGCCCGGCCGGATGCCCAAATACATACCGTTGGCTTCCGGGTTGGCCTTAAAGTCCCCTTTGGCTAAAAAAGGAATGTTTCTATGGTTCTGATGCCGCAATAATTTATCGGGGTAGGCAATATATTGAAGTCCGCAATTGTTCATGGTGAAATCGCCAGCGGGACAGAAGGCGTAATCCTCAAAAGCATCCTTTCCATCGTCGGTAAAAATTGGTTTACGTTTTCGGTGGTAGAACTGGCTACGTGCGTTGATTTTTATGTGCGATTCCAAGGGAAGGGCATGCATCACCGCATGGGCCGGTTTTGCCGTCACCGAAATCTCCGGAGTCAACAAATCGACCAAGCGTTCCGTTATCTTCGTACGGCTGGTTTTTATGGTGTCGGAAATACGTTCGAACTCGTGCGCACAGGCATCGAAAAGAATGCCAACGATGGGGTCGAACGAAAATTCGATTTCCATCTCGTCAACGCTCCAGATCTCCGCTGCCCGTCGTATCAGTCTGTCTTTTATTTCGTCTTTGGTAAGGCTATCGTTCATGGTCGGTGATTTTGTGATTGGGCGTATTCGTTAAGTGGATCGGCGCATTAATGTCTAGTTTTACGTATAGGATAATGGCGCCAAATAATAATCACCGGTAAATCGGAAACGTTCATCCGTTTTGATGCTGCTGCCGGTAACGGTAATAAGCAGGTATTTTTTCAGACGTACTTTATTGGAATTTTCCGATAGGCTTTCCATCAGTTCCACGTTCAGGTCGATGTTGGTCAAACGTTTTTCGTATCGCTCAATTTGAGCCGTCAGGGAATATTTTATTTTTTCTTTGAGGACGTTGGCGTTTACGAGCAAATCGAAATCGGTTTCCCAGATTTCACTGCCGAATTCCTCATCAAAAGTATATTCCTCGAAATAGGTGGTGATGATGATGCTGATGAACTGCGAGATGGAATCGCGCACGGACAGCTTCTTCAGCTCTTTCTTGTCAAAGAAGCACTTAAAATTGAACGGGGCTTCGTAGTAGGGTTTTGCCATTTGGTTTAAAGTTCAAGCGCAAGCCTGTCTGCCGGTGGGGCAGGTTCAAGTGTCGAGCGCATTCTAAATTTTATGCTTAAAAAAGTTTGTGCGTTTATGGTTAATGAGTTTAAAAAAAGGATGCTTCGGCCATCGGCCATCGGCCATCGGTCATCGGTCATCGGTCGCCCGTCGCCCGTCATCCCAACTTTATGTTGTCGGCTTGTTTTTTAAAACCGTAAAAACTACCTCTTTATCCTTCAGGGCGACTTTTACTTTCTGCGGCGCTTTTATCTGTCCGGAAATAATCATTTTCGATAAAGGTCGTTTCAATTTATTGCGGATGACCGCTTTCAAGGGACGAACCCCGTAGGTGGACGAAAATCCGTTCAACGACAGATGATCTTTTGTTTTTTTGTCGATTTCCAAGGTGATTCCCAATTTTTCCGTCAGCGCCAGTAATTCTTTTTTAAGATGCAGGTCGAAAATGAAGGGGACATCTTTTTTCGAGATGGGGGCGAAGGGTACGATTTCGGTGATACGGCCTAAAAATTCCGGCCGGAAATAGTTGGCCATGATTTCCATAAGCTCGTCCGAAGCGGGCGTTTTTCCGCCCTCGATGGATTTGGCAATGAATTCGGATCCGATATTGGAGGTAAATAGGATGACGGCATTCGAAAAATCACCTTCCTTGCCCAAACGATCGCTGAGCTTGCCTTCGTCCAGTATCTGCAAAAAGACATCAAAAACGGACTGGTGCGCTTTTTCTATTTCGTCAAAAAGGACGATGGAATAGGGTTTCTGGCGGATTTTGTTCACCAAGACCCCACCTTCTTCATAACCGACATATCCCGGAGGTGCCCCGTATAGAAGTGCGGCGGAATGCTCTTCCTTAAATTCCGACATATCAAAACGGATGATGGCGGTTTCGTCATTAAATAGAAACTCGGCCAGCGATTTGGCCAGTTCGGTCTTTCCGGTTCCGGTAGGGCCTGAAAAGAAGAACGAACCGATGGGCTGTCCCGCTTTTGAGAGTCCCGATCGTGATTCGATGATGGCCTCGGCCACGGTCTGTACGGCATTGTCCTGTCCGATGACGCGTTTCTTGAGGGTATCTTCCATATCCATCAGCCGTTCGCGTTCTTGGGTCTGTACCTTGCCGACGGGGATACCGGTAATATTGGAGACCATTGCTGCCAAGTCCGCTCCATGGATATCGGTGCGGTCTTTTTTGGCATGGTCTTCAACGGAATTCAATAGATCTTTGACGTATTTATTTTTTTCGGAATATCCTGGAAGTCGAAAGGCATCCTCGGTGTCGAATTT
>NZ_JBGTHY010000562.1:0-12906 GCF_041745955.1 Pricia sp. | reverse complement strand
GGTTTCTGGATTCCTTAGAATTTAACAGTTCAAACCTATCGAATGTCAATCATCCTTTAATTATCGCATGCTATTGATAATCAATAGTATAAACTATTTTTTTTATCATATTCAATTCCATATCAAAAAAAGGGGGGGAGGGGAAAACCACAGAATGAACTACTTCGGAGGCAGAGCCACGGGGAATGCGAAGTGCGGAATGGCAAATGGGGAAATTAAAATTTAAACCAACTTAAAAGAAACTACATCGTGGAACTTCTTTTGTGCCAGAATGGATATGGCCTTGTCGGACAATTGTAGAATACGCGGATATCCGCCCGTGGTCTGGCCGTCTTTCATAAGAACGATCAATTTTCCCGATGGGGTAAACTGTACGGTGCCCGGCAGCGTGGCCGAGGTAAGCATCGACACCTCATGGCCGGTTATTTGCTCTTCCAATTGATAGGCCATCCGGTTGTTTTCGTTGGAAATATGGAATTCCCTATAAAACAGGGCCTCCAATTGTTTGTCGCTTAACATGCCGTATTCCGGTCCCTTGGAGACCTCCAGCACCTTTTCATCCAAAAAGCAATCGACCTTGATTTCCGATATTTTCGGAGTGAATCGCTCTAGGCTGTTATAGGGTATTTCGGCCCTGTCGGCAACGTGGTCCTTAGCGGTTATGGAAGAAAAAAAGGAACGGCTGCCCAACACCAGGGGCGCCCTAAACCCGCCCTTGATCGCCAAATAGCTACGAAAGCCTTTTTTCAGCTTGCCGTATGATAAAATGTCTCCTTTCTCGACCTTTAGTACATGAAACGCTTGGACAGGCTCGTTGTTAAGGGTTGCCGAAATCACGGCACCGCCCATGCAGATATAACTAGCTTCCCCGAATTCTAGGGTAGGGCCTGTCATCGTGATTTCGATGACCGCGGCATCGTCATCGTTTTCCAGGAGCATGTTGACCTTTTGCGCCGAAAACGAATCCATATATCCCGCCACCGGAACTCCCTTGTCCAAATACCCATACCTGCCGGCATCTTGCACGGTGGTGAACAATCCCGATTTTAATACCTTAAGCATCCAATATAATTTTTTCCACTTTATAGATCCCCACTTCGCCCTCGATCTTGTGCAGGTCGTATTCCGCCCTTTCTATGGGGTAAAACTGTACCTTGTCACCAACGTTTACAAAGCAGGGGACCGATTTTTTCGGATCGAACATCGGCACCGAGCAATTACCGATAATGTTCCATCCGCCCGGGGAATCCTGAGGATAGATGCCTGTCTGCTTTCCTGCCAGACCGACGGCACCTTTGGGCACCTTGGGCCTTGGTTTCGATTTCCTAGGAATTTCCAATGCCTGCGGGATACCGCCCAAATACATAAAACCGGGCAGAAAGCCAATACCGTAAACCGTATATCGATGCTCGGTATGCAGTTCAATGATGCGTTCTATAGACTGTCCGGAACGTTTCGAAACCTCTTCGAGATCTATCCCGAATTCGAGATCATAACATACCGGAAGCCGCCACAACAATTTTTCACGGTGAACCTCCTTTTTATCGGCCGCATACCACTGCAAAAGCTTTCCCTTGAAATTTTCAAAATCGATCGGTTTTTCCCGATGAATAAGCGTGAGGGAATTGTAAGCGGGCACCATTTCCCATTTTTCATCCTCAAAACAATGATTTTTAAGGTGCTGTATAAACTGCAGTATATCTTCTAGAATGGCCTCTTCGACACGGTTGGGCCATTCCACTAAAATGGAATGTATACCGAAGGGCCGTATGGAAATATCGTAAGTGCTCACTTTTTGATCCGTATGCTTTGGTTCGGTAATTCTTTCGAAAGATACGATACTATTTCAAATGCCGAAGGGGTATCGCTGTGAATACAGAAAGTTTCGGCCAAAATTTTTACGGTATTGTCAGTAAGGGTCCGCACTTTTTGATGCTTTACTATCCGGACGATATGTTTCAAAACAGCTTCGGGGGACTCGATCAGTGCCTGCGGATGGCTTCGGGAAACCAAACTGAGGTCCGTATTGTAATTGCGGTCGGCAAAGGCTTCATAGGCTATCGAAAAATCATGTTCCTTAGCTTTTCTCCCTATTTCGGAGCCGTAGGGAACATATATTAGGGTATTTTTTTTATACTCGGCAACGGCAATCAAAAAAAGTTCGGCCAGTTCGGCGTTCTTGGCGATTGTATTGTACAAGGCACCATGGGCCTTAATATGGTGCAAGCGGATGTTTTCTTTTCCGAGGATGCAAACAAGGGCGGCTATCTGTTCTTGGATGCTTTGGATAAGTACTTCGGATGGGATATCCATAGCGGCCCTTCCAAAATTTTTTATATCGGGATACGAAGGATGCGCCCCGACCTTGACGTTAAATTTCTTCGCCAAACGGACGACCCTTTGCATTGAGGATGCGTCCCCCGCGTGGCCGCCACAGGCAATATTGCACGAGGAAATCAGGGGAAACAGTTGCGCCTCGTTTCCCACGCCCTCCCCTACGTCGCAGTTGATGTCGATTGAAAAGTTTATGGGTTTATTAGTTTATGGGTTTATGGGAAAATGTTGAATTTAGGTGGTTTAAGGTTTAAGTCTGCCTTCGGCAGGTTTACGGTTCAAGGGTGCTCGGTGCTCGGTTAGACCTTTAATTTTAGTCGTTTAAAATTAAGCTAAAAAATAGGAACTGTACTCTTTATGGGATGATGGATTGCACAATTTCCCTTAATTTCGCCGGATGGTCAAAAACCTACAAATCCGCCTAAGTCTTGAAGAAGAGGCCCAAAAAGGAAGCCTGAAACAAAGGGCCGCCAAGTATTTGGGGCTTTCCGAGCAGGAGTTTGTCCTAAAAATCCTTCGTAAATCCATCGACGCCCGAAAGCCGACCGTGGTTTTCAACTATAAACTGGCCGCTTATCTCGGTGAAGATATACATGAAAATAGCTACACTTTTGATTATAAGGATGTTTCCAAAGCCAAATCCGTACATATTGTCGGATTTGGCCCCGCTGGCATGTGGGCGGCGCTCCGCTGTCTCGAACTGGGGGTCAAACCGATCGTGCTCGAACGCGGCAAGAACGTTCAAGACCGACGCCGTGACCTGAAGGCCATCAATCAAGACCACCTCGTCAACGAAGATAGCAATTACTGTTTCGGAGAAGGAGGTGCGGGCACCTACTCCGATGGAAAACTTTATACCCGAAGCCTTAAACGCGGTGATGTACGGCGTATTTTCGAGAGTTTGGTACACCACGGTGCAACGGAACAGATCTTGGTTGACGCCCACCCGCATATCGGCACGAACAAGCTGCCTAAAATCGTTCAAAATATACGGGAGACGATTTTAGCGCATGGTGGGGAAGTCCATTTTAATACCAAAATAACGGATTTTGTACTGCGGGACAATCAATTGATGTCCCTTGTCTTAAATACCAAAAATGAAATGCATGTGGACCGGGTGATATTGGCGACCGGCCATTCCGCCCGGGATATTTTTTACCTGCTCGACCGGAAGAACATTGCCCTAAAAGCCAAATCGTTTGCCATGGGGGTACGCGTCGAACATCCTCAGCACATTATCGATTCCATTCAATACAATTGCGGGGATCAACGCCCCGAATTGCTTCCTGCTGCGGCCTACAGTCTTGTAGAACAGGTAAAAGGCAGGGGCGTTTACTCTTTTTGTATGTGCCCCGGCGGGTTTATCGTTCCAGCTGCAACGGCTCCCGGCGAAGTGGTGGTCAACGGGATGTCGCCCTCGCGGCGTAATAATCTATTTGCGAATTCCGGAATCGTAGTGGAAATCAATGTGGACGAAGATATCCGTAAATACGACCATTTCGGGGCATTAAGGGGATTGGAATACCAGAAAGATTTAGAACGCTTGGCCTTTACTTCAGGTGGTCGCACCCAAGTAGCGCCCTCACAACGGATAACGGATTTTGTGGAAGGACGGATTTCTACGGATCTGAACCCCACATCTTACCAACCTGGACTGCTAAGTGCCCCCCTGCATTCCCTTTTACCAAGACTGATCGGCAGCCGTTTGCGAAAAGGATTTGAGGAATTCGGAAAGAAGATGAAAGGCTATTATACCTACGAGGCGAATATCGTCGGGGTAGAATCCCGCACCTCATCCCCGGTGAACATCCCCAGAAACAAAAATCTGGAGCATCCGGAAATCAAAGGGCTGTTTCCCTGTGGGGAAGGCGGTGGCTATGCCGGGGGCATCGTTTCGGCGGCCATGGATGGGGAAAGGTGTGCGGAGGCGGCGGTCGAACAATCTCTTCGTTAAACAGCCAGCAGTTTAATTTTGATGGATTCTGTACTATCTTTACCCAACATTTAAGTCTACCAAGTTTTTAAATCATAAAAATCGGAATTGTCCGTTATACCCTCGACCCTTGGACCAGAACCAAAACAGATGATGCAATTTTTCAGCAGAAAAAAATTCCTGATCGATTACCTTGATGGTTTTATCGATATCCATAACCATATCTTGCCCGGTATCGATGACGGGGCCAAGACCGTGGAGGAATCCATCGCTCTGATAAAGGCGTTCGAGGAGTTCGGGGTGACCCATTTTATCGCTACGCCGCATATTATGCACAATTATTATCCCAATACTAAGGAGACCATATCTAATGCGCTTTCACAGGTGAAACATGCCTTGATTATTAATGACTTGAAGCATATTTCCGTTGAGGCCGCTGCCGAACACATGATCGATGACAATTTTGAGCAGCTTCTGGAAACGGAAACGGCAATGGCGATCCGAAAAGAATATCTTTTGGTAGAAATGTCATACCTACAACCCCCGATCAATTTTGAGGAAGCCATTATCAAGACCGCCTCAAAGGGATTTTATCCTATTCTCGCCCATCCCGAACGCTACGGATTTTTACACAACCGTATGCGAAAGTATACCGAGTACAAAGAACATGGCATCCTATTTCAAATGAACCTTTTGTCACTTGGTGAATATTATGGTAAGGAGGTGCCGAAAGTGGCCAACGAACTTCTTGAGGAAGGCCTTATCGATTTCTTGGCCTCCGACATTCATAATCTAGATCAACTGAATTCCCTTAAAAAACTGACCTTATCCAAGAAAGCGGTGGAACAGCTGCTGCCATTGATCAATACTACAATAGCCACCTTTTACTGATGCATTACGGAATCCATAAAAAAAAGGGCGCTTCCAAATTGAAAGCACCCTTTATTCGTATTCCGCCCAAAATCAATTCTGGATCAGCACTTTTAAGGTAACCGCTTTTCCTTGGTTCATCGCAATTTCAAAAAAGTAGAGTCCCGCTTTTAAGATGTGCACCGGTACTTGATAGGTGTCGTTATTTACAATGATTTCCTCTGGTCTATAACTGCTCAACAAACGGCCTTGAACATCGTGCACATTCACACCTAACATCATAAAATTGTCAGGTTGGTTTAGGATCCGTATGATGGCGATACCCTCTTTCGGGGGATTTTGTTCCAATAAAACGCCCATGACCTCTCCAGTAGGCGTATCACTGACCACGATTGATAGTGTGGCGGTATTTGAAATTCCGCCGGCATCGGTTATGGTAAGGGATACTTCATAGGTACCTTCGGCCAAAAAGGTATTTGCCGGATCGGCTACCGTAGCGGTATTCCCATCCTTGAAATCCCACAGGTAGCTGACGATATCCCCTAACGAATTACTACCGGTAAATGAGACTTCCAATGGCGAGCTGCCCGTGGTCGGTGTCGCTTCGGCAACCGCCTTAAGTTCTACATCCGGGTCCGGGTCTGGATCCGGGTCTGGGTCCGTAATTTCGGCGGGCAGAATTTCAATACCGGATATTTTTGGAAAATCCGTAATGCGCTCTAGGGTTATGGTCAGACTTTGATCAGTCACGCTTATATCGGTAAAACTCTCGACAATAGCCGTGGCGGCTCCACCTGCTTCTGTGAAAATATCGTAATTTTCCTTTCGTGCCTGACCTTCGATATCTATATTAAAAAGCCTTGAACCGGCACCCCCATTGGCACCATCACCGGGCAAGCCCCAATAAATCTCCGCAAAGTGCAAGTTGACATCGTGCATTCCGTTGGCTACCGGTATTTCATAGATTAGCGGACCATTATCACGATACCGTTCGGTCTGGTACAACTGATCATTATCGGTATTTGCGATCGGTGTGTTATTCGTAAACGCAATACCGCCATTTGAATATTGATCCGCAGCCCAATTGGTTCCCCCGAAAGTATAGGCAGGTCCACCAGCATTGATCCGATTTACGTTGCCTTGGGCGGAAACACTTACCGTAACCTCATCGACGCCATTATCGCCCTCATCGTCGGTAACCGTTAGGCGGAGCACATAAACCCCCTCGACCAAATTATTTATGGTCAATGTGGTTGTGTTCGCGCCATTCAAGGTAGCCGTCGGTCCACTAACTTGGGTCCACAGGTAGCTCACAATTTCACCGCCGTCGGGATCACTGCCAGATCCGGTCAAGGTAACACTGCTTCCGGGAGCTGCTGTGCGGTCTTCGCCCGCATTGGCCAAGGGTCTATCATCACTTGGTGGCAATGTGGTATTCTCATAGATTCGCGGTACAAGGTCGTTGAGCCATCCATTAGAAATCACATCATAATCCCCGTCATTATCGATATCGGTGACCCGCGCACCATCGTGGTGCTCAAAATCGAGGGCTCCATCATCAAGTACCTTTAAATTAAATTCACCGGAACCGCAAAGGTCGTTCTCGAACGCGAGCAAACGATGTTCACCGAGCCACTCCCCTACTACGATATCTTTATCGCCATCGAAATCAATGTCTATGGCAAAAACGCTTAAACTACCTCGGACATCGGTATCCAGCACATTTTTAACCCAAGGTTGGGTCGGGTCTGCCGGGGCTGCGAACCAAGCGAACTCATTTCGGTTCCCCGTGCCACCAAGGCCTAACTGCCCTACAACGGCATCAAGGTCACCATCGCGGTCGAAGTCCGCCAACTGTGCCCTATCAGGTGTACTGGTATAGGTAATTCCCGTATCGAAGGTCTCAAAATTAGTGTTGCCATTGTTCCTTAACCAGTTGATGCCTTGAAAAAGGTCAAGGTCTCCGTCTTGATCGATGTCTCCGGCCTGAATGTCCTCTCCGGATGAATCGGGACTAATATCCTCCAAGGTCCAAGTGCCCGTGGTCGGATTTGCCGAGGGCGTTAGCATCTGAACGGGAGAACCGGTCGATTCGGCCCCGTTCCAGTTGATGGCCATTTGATAGGGACCGCCTATGTCGAACACTCCCCCGGCAAGGCCGGCCAAGAAGGGTTCGTCAAAATCGGTAGTACCTGCGGGAATATTATTAAATACGGTAAAGTTGCCCTCCCCATCATTCTGTGCCCACAAAAGTTGGGCACTTTCATATTCATTATCAGGAGCAATACCTAAAGCGGTACCCAAAAGGTCCAAATTGCCGTCGCCGTCAAAATCATATACATGCACGACATTTCCGAAATTTTCCCCGATGGTGTTCTTTACCCAGTCGCCCGAAGCGGTTCCGGGATTTTTGTACCACCATCCTCCGGTAACGATATCCTTCAATCCATCGCCATCAAGATCGTCGTCGGCAAAGGTATAGACCGCTGTATACGTATTTGCCTCCAATTCATGCACCGTCCATGATTCGGGAAAGGGGGTTACGTTACAGGTGATATCGCTGGTTACATTGACCGTGACCTCGTCGAAAATACCGCTGGGCGTGTCGTCGGGATTGAAGAGTTCCAAGCGTATGGTATGGTTTCCAAATGCCAGGCCGTCAATGGCTATTGGGCCATAGCCTTCATGCTCTTCCAAGCTGCCGCCATCTATTAAATAATGTAAATGTCCGTCACCCTGTTCGCTTCTCCAGTTCTCGATCCGAAATGCCACTTCGAAAGGTTGGTTCACCTCCCAACCGTTCGATGGGGAGGTAATGGTAATATCGGCATCGGTCTCCCCGCCTCCGAAGGCATCGGAGGAAAGCACCTCGATACCGTTTATTTTAGCACCTTGTACTACTCCGCTAAGAATAATGCTGGCAAAACCGTCGTTGATCGGAATATTGTCAAATTCCTTTAGCAATACCGTGGCCGGATCGGTCTCGGCCAGGATATCGAAATCGGTCAATACCTGTTGACCCTCGATAACTACATTAAAGATACGTGAACCGGGCCCTCCAGGGGCACCACCGGGGCCGGGAAGCCCGAAGAAAATCTCGGCAAAGTGCAGTCGAATATCGTATTCCCCGGCCACTCCAACGGGAATCTCGTAGCCGAAGCCGCCGGTTCCCTCATTATTGTTAGTGCCTTCGGCAAAGCGTTCGACCTGGTACAACTGATCTTCGGTGGTTCCTTGGATCGGTGTAGTATTGGAAAATACCTGACCGCCCCGGTTGTACTGATCGGCACTAAAGGTGGTGCCGTTCAGGGTCACCTCCCCCCCTCCGGAGTTGATTCGGATCGCCTCGAACACCGAGAAGTCAAAACTAGCGGTAGCCATAGGTAGGCCGGCCGTATTTTGTACGTTGCTGATCGTCAGGGTATACCCGACCCCGGTAGCCAGGGGCGAGGTGGTCAGAACCACGGTCCGGTTATCGGACTGGAGTTCGGCCGCTGAGACGCTAATGCCATTGTCAATGGCGTAGTTGGCGATAGTCTGGGCAGTATTTGGACTAACATACTCCGAAAATAATACGCTCACCCTCGTATTGCCATCGAGCTTTACGGAATTTACCTTAGGCGGTGAATTGTCGGTAGAAACACCGGCGCCCACAAATTCGACGTAGTTCAGCCGAAAGATGTCC
The DNA here is from genome assembly GCF_041745955.1 of Pricia sp. Lineage (NCBI taxonomy): Bacteria > Pseudomonadati > Bacteroidota > Flavobacteriia > Flavobacteriales > Flavobacteriaceae > Pricia > Pricia sp. The sequence continues at coordinate 4,084 of NZ_JBGTHY010000562.1, read as the reverse complement.
TGCCCCGAAGTACCCCTGAATACAAAAAAGAGGTCGTTCTTGCCCCCTGGGTCGGTAATCGGCGTCTGCACTTCTACCCAATCATCGATACCGCCCGTATTGGGGACTACGGTAGTTGCCACTAGGGTGCCGGTCGGGCCTCCCGTGCGGAATTCGATGGTACCCCCGGCATTGCCAGCGGCGACAAGATACTTTACGGCGGTCATGTTCGAGAGGTTGCGCCCTGTAAACGAAATAAAGCCGTTGTTACCGACGCTAATGGCGCTGTTTCCACCACCGAAGGTGGCGGAATTCCCAAGAATCTCCGTACCGCTTTGGGTATCGTAATACTCGGCTTCCTTGCGTTTGGGATGCAACTGGATCTGATCCCTGGAGGTTAGCCCTCCCGAATCGGTGTAGTTCGCGCCCAGTACAAAGAAAATATCCTCTTCGCCATCAATATTATGGTTATTGTCGGAAATCGTAATTGTTTTAGGACAGCCATCTATCGTAAGCTCGTCGTGAAAATGGTTGACATGGCCCACGGAGGGCACTACGTTGATGTCGGCACAAGCTATGGCGCCTTCCTCGGCATCGGTAACGTTCAGGTCGATAGCGATATCGTCGTTCCAACCGAACAGTCCCCCGTCGGGAGGGGAGGCAAAATCAAAGCTTGAAACGCTGTTCCCGGCATAGATGACGATGGTCTTTGCCGCTAAGCCCCCTTGACCATCATCGACCCTCAATTGGGCCGTATAGGTTCCGGCCTCGGTATAGGTATGGGTGTAATTGGGTTGTGTATTGTCTGGATTGTCGACTGTTCCGTCAACATCGATATCCCAGGCATAGGTCAGCGGGGAATCGCCGTTGGGATCGGTGGTCTTATCGCCCTTAAAATTTACGGTCAAAGGCAGGGGACCGTTGGTCACATCGGCCTCTAGCACCACATTGGGCGGGGAGTTGTCCGTTATACCGGTATAATCGACCCGGACCAGTCGGCCGGAACCCACGTTATCGGGACAGCAGCCGGCACCATAGGCCAAAACATACATCTTTCCATCGGGACCGACCTCCATATCGATAAATCCGTCACTGTTATCTGGAAACACCACGGGAGCCACTTGCTCCTCGGATAGGAGATTACCCTCGGCATCGGTATCAATAGCCCAAATTTGACTGGAATTGAAGTCGTAGTAGATAAGCAGGTCATCAAATTCTTCGGGCAGCCGCTGGTCATCGGGCAAATCCGGATCGTAGTTATAGCGAAACCCCACCAGATAGCATTCGCTGGGTTTATCGAGCCATGCCGGTTGTGCGGGGGGAAGATCGGTTGCGCCCGTATTCCATTGCGAAATGTTGACCGGGGCCAACGGGTCGTTAAAATAGGGAGGATTGGCGTATGTCATTTGGTAAGGGGCATTGTTCTCTCCCGAAAAATAGGGCCATCCGTAGTTGCCGGACGCCTTGGTCAGGTTGATCTCGTCAAGTCCCATAGGACCCTGTGGACCGGGGTTTTCGGCATCGGGACCCACCTCGGCCCAGAACAGCCAATCGTTGTTTTGCTTGTCGACATGTATGCGGTAGGGGTTACGGGCACCCATGACATAGATTTCCGGCCTACCTTGGGAAGGATTCTGAAAAAGGTTTCCCGGGGGAATCGTATAGGTGGTACCGGCGCCCGGTTTGATACGCAAAATTTTCCCGCGAAGATCGTTCATGTTCGAGGAGGACTTTTCGGCACTAAGGTCCGCGTTCGTTTCGGATATGGAGTTGTATCCATTGGGATAGCCAGAGTTGTCGCCAGTGGCGATGTACAGGTTGCCCTGGGAATCGAAGTCCATATCACCCCCTGAATGGTACGCCGCCGTTCGTGAGGTCTGCCATTGCAGCACTATCTCCTCGGAACTGAAATCCACTTGATTGCCGACCAGACTGAACCTTGAGACCCGGTTGCCTACAAAATCATTTGGCGAGTAGTGGAGGTAAATTTTAGAATTGTTTACGAAATCGGGGTCGACGGCTAACCCTACCAATCCGTCCTCCAATTGGTGGAACACCGGAAGCGTCCCAGCGGATACCGCCAACTGGGTATCGGGGTTGTAGATTAGAATTTGCCCGAAACGCTCAAGGATAATGATACGTCCGTCGGGCAGAAATTTGAAACTAGTGGAATTTTCGAGTTCGGTAACCAGGTCTACCTTCGCAAACTCATTCGGTAATTGGGCATGGAGTTGAATGACACTGGTAAAAAAAAGCAGAAAAATTAAAATTGAAATATTCGTAGGGTAAAATTTTTTCATAGCAGCAGCGTATTTTTCAGATAATTTTTCAAACTATCCTACACAAATATAAAACAATAACATTTCAACAGGTAATTACCCTACCGCTATTCGATTAAACCAGACTGAACGTCGATTAAATACCGTATTCATTCTTACCCATTTAAAAAAAAACCTTGAGGTCAGCCAAGGTTTTAAATCATATATAGAACTCTTTTTGAGTTCATTGCTGAATAGGGAACAGGTTAAAACTTCCACCATTTTTTCTGGGTCTTGCCATACCCATAGCCATATTTTCCGCCGTAGCCCAGATTCGAAGCCTCTACATCGTTGACTACAAATGACAGGCCTTTGATCTTGCCCTCTTCCTGTAACTTAATGGGGAAGTTTACCGCTTTGGTCTCGGTAACACCTGCCCTGGTAACATAAATCAGTAGATCCGCATAATCGCTAATAAGAAGGGTATCGGTAACCACCATCAAAGGCGCCGTATCAACGATCACGTAGTCATAGCTTTGGGCCACATTCTCAAAGAGTTCCTTCATACGGCTACTCATTAAAAGTTCGGCCGGGTTAGGGGGTATTCGGCCCGAGTAGATGACATCGATGGTGTTGTGATGGATCAGCATGGGGTTTACGATGTCGCGGACCTCTAGGGTATTATCGTATAGATATTCGGTAAGACCGGCATCTTTGTTCCTGCTGGGCTTGGCCATCTTATCGACATCGCTAGCCGTAAAAAAGCTATATAATTTAGGATTTCGAATATCCGCACCGATCAACAGCACCTTTTTATTCGTGCTCGACAATATCATTGACAAGTTGGTCGACAAAAATGTTTTACCTTCCCCAGGAACGCTAGAGGTAACGTACACAATGTTGCTCCTGCCTTTTTGCAGCTGTTTGGTCTTAATGATATAATCCAGGTTCGTTCGTATGATACGAAGGGATTCCGCCAGTACCGAACGATCTTCCTTAATTATGAATTTGTTATCTTTTTTCGTCAATTTGGGAAGTTCGCCCAACACTGGAATATCGCTCACCAATTTTTCCAGGGAATGCATGTTGTGTATCTTATTATCGAGCAGGTCATTGGCATAGATAATCGAAAAGGGCAACAGTAATCCTAAAATAAAGGATGCTAGGTATATTAAGGATTTTTTCGGGGATACCGGTGTTTTACTGACGTTATACGCCAGATCGACAACCTTCGATTTTGCAGAACTGGATGCTGCGGATATCTGGGCCTCTTCCCTCTTTTGCAAAAGATACAGGTACAAGGATTCCGTCGTTTGTTGCTGCCTGGTGATGTCCCTTAACGCCCGTTCCTTGGCAGGGGAGGAATAAATTTTGGAGTTGAAACGCGCCTGTTGGCCGCTCAAGGAGTTTACCGTCATTCCCAAAGTACTGACGCTATTGTTCAAACTTTGTTGCATACTACGTTTGAGGCCCGCAATCTGTTGATCTAAATTCACGATGACCGGGTTCTTTTCGTTCGAACTTTTCAATAGCCGTTGCCGTTCCTGCACCAATTGGTTATAGCGTTCCGTCGTACCGGCGATCGTCGGATCGGACAAACCTATATTGGTGGGCAACACCTCATAGCTTTCTTGGTTCGCAACCAAATCTTGCATCGATGACGCCATGTTCAGCTGATTTCTGGCATTGGCCAGTTCCTGTTGGTTGGCCACGCCAACGTTCAGGTTTACGTTGGCCTCGGCGGCGATATCGGATACTCCGGCCTCGGTCTTAAAATCTTGGGCCGATTGATCTACGCTGGAAAGATCCGTCGAAATATCCGCAATCCTTTCATTGATAAAATTGGA
>NZ_JBGTHY010000561.1:0-24040 GCF_041745955.1 Pricia sp. | reverse complement strand
GACCGTTACGGGTGTTTTTGAGCCTATCAGTCCATATTCTTCGTTTCGTTTGGGTGTCGTACTATCCAACGAATTGTTGAAGGATAACCCGAGTTTTACAGCGAATTCCGGTTGGGACAATAGTTTTACCCCAAGCTATTTAAGGCTACGGCCCGATGTTGATATTGCCCAGTTCGAAAAGCTGGTTTACGGGTTGGTACAAAAGAATTATGCGGATCCAAGCACCATCGCTTCGATCAAGGCCATGCCGTATGCCGATGCGCGCATGGATGCCATTCCGGTGGTCAAGACCATTATCAATGGTTCGATCGCGGCCTCCTTTTTTGTACTGCTCATCGTTTTGGTCAACTTGCTCAACCTGAATACCTCAACGATGTTTCGCCGTACCAAGGATATTGCGGTGCGCAAGATATTGGGTGGTAGCAAGAGAAGTGTAATCTTTCAATTCTGTTTGGAGAACGGCATATTGGTCTTTGTGTCCATCTTGATTTCCGGAGCACTGTTTCTTGGGCTTTTGTTGCCCGGTCTGAACGAAAATTATGGTGCCGACTTTGGAAAAATATCCTTTGATGTGGCCCATGATTATCCCGTCGTTCTGTATGCCATTGGCTTGGGCCTGTTGGTTACCTTGGTGGTGGGAATATTGCCGACGCTTCGATTTATTTCCGTACCGATTTCCACGGGAATCAAAGGAAAGATCGAGTCTATCAAAAGTAATTTCTTCCTTCGCAATTCCTTTATCATCCTACAATTTTCCATAGCGATCCTTTTTATCTGTGTGGCCATCATTTTGAACAGCCAGATCGGGTACATGAAAGAGGCGCCATTAGGTTTTGAAAGAGAAAATGTTATTGTGGGCAAAATCGATTTGGACTATAAGGATGTGGATGCGGCTGCGTCCAGTTTTGAATCTTTGCTGGATCGGTTAAATGCAGATCCGGGTGTTGAAAGTGTTTCGGCAAGTGAAGCGATTCCTTCCGACTATTATTTCAATTACACGCAGTTTTACGTTGCCGAAACGGAAACCAATGTACATATGCGTCGCGCCCATACCGATGACGGGTACCTAAAATCCCTTAAAATCCCCTTAGTGACGGGAAGGGATTTTAATAAGGATGTGGATAACGCCGACGACCAACCGGTCATCATTAACCGAACTGCCATGAAGGCCCTGGGCTGGAATTCCATCGAAGGAAAAAGATTGAAATATAAAGATGATTCCACAGCGGGATTCCCGGTGGTAGGCGTTATGGAAGATTTTCATTACCAAGATATGCAGTACGCCGTAGAACCCTTGGTACATTTTTATCAAGAAACGAAGAACTTGGGCGCACAGCGTTTCCTCTCCGTTCGGGTCTTACCGGGGAACGAAAAAGCCGTGGAGGACATCATTTCTAATACCTTCGACAATATAGCTTCACGCCGGGGTTATTCACAGGAACTCTTAACCGATATGGTCGGCGCACAATACCGATTGATAGAGGGCATTTTAAAAACGGTCAATATCGTTGCTCTTCTGACCATTTTCATTTCCTGTTTGGGCCTGTTCGGATTAATATCCTTTATGGCCAAAAGAAGGATTAAGGAAATCGGCATCCGCAAAGTACTGGGCGCCGGCGTATTCCGGATAATCCTATTGCTGTCAAAAGACTATGTGCTATTGGTGGGTATTGGGGCCATGATTGCCTTTCCCATTGCATGGTTCGTCATGAACGCTTGGTTATCCGATTTTGCCTATAGCATCACCATCCAATGGTGGATGTTTGCATTGGGAGGATTGATTGCTTTGTTAATAACATCCTTTACATTGGGCATTCAAGCGGTAAAATCGGCATCGGCCAATCCTGTAAAAAGCTTACGAACAGAATAACAAACATAGATCTCACAGGTCGTAGACTTTCCACCGGAGCTTTTTCAGTGCAGGAAGAATACCCGTGAGGTCTACAAAAACAAGAACCATGAAAATAACAAAAAGCATCAAAACCATTCCCACCATCCTATTCGCCTTTCTAGCCATCCAAACCAGTTTCGCCCAAACAAAGCCCCTAAATGTCGATACCTTCGACAAGGTCATCGTAAGTCCGCATGTGCAGGTCGTTTTTCAACAGGGCGATTCCGAAAGCGTGACCATTGAAAGTAGTAGCGTATCCGAAGAAAAAATCAACATCGAGGTCAACGGCAAGACCCTTCGCCTCTTCCTCGATGGTGCTTGGGATGTGACCAAAAGCGAAAAAACAAATGAAAACGGCTACGAACAACGGAAATCCATGTATAACGGGACGGTAATAAAGGCGACCGTGACTTATAAAAATTTAGAAGAACTCTCCCTTCGCGGCGAAGAAAACATAGTCTGCAAAAGCACTTTAAAAGGCGAGAAGTTCAACTTGACCATTTATGGCGCATCCCAAGTATATCTCAATAAAGTGACCGTGGGCAACTTAAAGACCACCATATACGGCCAAAGTTATCTTGAGCTTAAGGAAGGTACTATAGACCGTCATAAAATAACGGCCTATGGCGAGACCAAGGTCAATACTTTGGGCGTGGAGAGCAAATCGGCAAAAATAATTGCCTACGGAGAGGGCAGTTATCGCTTGAAAGTTAGCGATGATCTGAAGATTACCGCGTATGGCGAGGCTTCCGTTGCCTATGAAGGTAATCCTAAGGTCAACAAAGGGATTATTATTGGGGAGGCGAGGATTCATAGAATACAGTAAATCATCAGTTCATGCTGAATTTAGTTCAGTAACGAAATCGAGTCAAAAAACTAAAATCATGTTCAAAAACCATCTAAAAATCGCTTGGAGAAGTTTAAAGAAACAACCTTTCTTGACTTTCCTGAACACGTTCGGCCTTGCCATCGGTATGGCCGGCGGGTTGCTCATTTCACTGTACATCCATGACGAATTAAGTTTCGACAAAATGTTCACGGATGCCGATCGGATTTACAGAATAGATGCTGATATCAAGTTTGGCGGAGCGGAAATAAAGGCAGCCGAGAGCGCTCCTCCGATGGCCGGGGCATTGCAAAGGGATTATTCCGAAGTGGAAAATACGGTTAGGTTTCGGAACCTGGGGAGTATGTTGATTCGAAAATCGGGTACGGAGACCAATACCAAAGAAATGCACGTAACCTTTGTCGATTCCACTTTTTTTGACATGTTCGATATAGCTCTGCTCATTGGAGATGCCAAGACTGCCCTGACCGAGCCCAATACTTTGGTGCTTACGAAAACAGCTGCTGAAAGATATTTCGGAACTCGGAGTGCGTTGGGCCAAAGCCTTTTGTTGAACAATACCGATACCTATACCGTAACTGGAGTTATAGAAGACCTGCCAAAGAATTCCTTTTTAAGGGACCATACGGTTTTTATGGCCATGGCAGGCAACCCCGCGTCGCGCGAAAACCTATGGGGCAGCAACAACTTCTTCACGTTCGTCAAACTGATACCCAGCGCGAATATTGACAGCTTTGGGGTAAAGTTACAGGGCATGCTCGAAAAATATATGCTGCCATGGGCGCAAAAGTATTTTCCGGGGATGACCGCGGAATCGTTCTCAGCTTCCGGTAATTATATTCGCTACCATACCATGCCGTTGACCGACATACATCTATATTCGAACCGAAGTACAGAACTAAGTGCTAACAGTAGTATCCAAAACGTGTATATTCTGTTGTTTATCGGCATTTTTCTAATTATGCTCGCCAGCGTAAACTTTATGAATCTTTCTACGGCCCATTCCCTTAAACGGTCCAAGGAAGTCGGCATCCTAAAGACTTTGGGATCTAATAAATCCGATTTGGTGCGCCAATTCTTGACGGAATCGGGCCTAGTTTCTTTCCTTTCATTGCTTATGGCCGTTGTCATCGCTGTTTTGGCCTTACCTTTCTTCAATGAACTTTCCGGAAAGTCCGTTGCCATTCCGTTTGTTAGTCCTATTTTTTGGATGATTTTAATATCGGCAACCGTCGTATTGGGCCTCTTCTCCGGAAGTTACCCCGCATTTTTTATGTCCCGTTTTATGCCCGTAAAAACCCTAAAAGGCGGCGGGCAAACCAAAGTAGGCGGGGGACGCATTCGAAATACGTTAGTCGTCTTTCAATTCGCTATTTCGGTTTTCCTAATCGTGGCCACCTTGGTCGTTTTTCAACAGTTACAATTCATACAGGGCAAAGACCTTGGTTATGCCAAAAATCAAATCGTTCTGATCAACGACACCTATGCAGCGGGCAATCAGACAAAGACCTTTAAAGAAGAGGTGCTTAAATTAAGCGGGGTACAAAATGCGACTATGAGCGGTTTTCTTCCTACACCTTCGTATCGATCTGACAGTTCCTTCTTTGAGGAAGGGGCCATGAATCAAGAGAACGCCATTCAAATGCAGGAATGGGATGTTGATGAGGATTATCTACCTTCCCTTGACATGCAACTAATTGCCGGACGAAATTTTGACGAGCGGTTTGTCACCGATTCCACAGTGGTCATCATCAACGAGGCTACCCTCTCCGTTTTAGGTGTTACCCCAAACGAAGCGTTGGGAATGCGTATTACAGAGGATGCCGATCTAGAGGAAAAGGTATTCTACACCATAATAGGTGTCGTTAAAAACTTTCACTACCAAACTTTACGGAAAAATATCGGCGCATTGGGCCTTTTTATGCGACCTTCAACAGGAACCTTGGCCGTAAAATTGAAAGCAGGAAATTTTAAGAACACCATCACCGATATCGAAGGCATTTGGAACGAAATTGCACCCGGCCAACCGTTCAACTATTCCTTCATGGACGATTCTTTCAACAGCACCTATGAAGCCGAGCAGCGTTTGGGAAGCATTTTTATCCTCTTTACCATCCTATCCATCGTAATAGCCTGTTTGGGACTGTTCGGTCTCGCCGCCTTCAACGCCCAAAAACGCACTAAGGAAATCGGTGTGCGAAAAGTGCTGGGAGCCAGTGTCGGCCAAATTACCTACAGGCTCACTACGGATTTTCTCAAACTGGTCGCAATCGCTATAGCCATCGCCTTGCCCGTCGGCTGGTACGTTATGAACAAATGGCTCGAAGATTTCTCGTTCCGAATGAAAATCGGCTGGGGCGTTTTCGCCATCGCGGCAATATTGGCGATTGGGGTAGCGGTGCTGACCGTCAGCTATCAAAGTATAAAAGCGGCGATTGTGAACCCGGTGAAGAGTTTGCGGTCGGAGTAGGATGGTTGCCACTAATAATGATGCAGGGGGCGTTTGCCTTAAAACAAAATTTAATTATTAGAATTCCCCGATGCTCTGCCTTGAGGTAGTTCATTCCCCCCTCGTTCAGGATTTCCTGTAGGATTTTTTCGGTAAGCCCATTGGCCTTTACCTCTTCACTAATACTTTTCAGCAATTTATCGAAATCGGACAATTTACTTTTTTGGCCAGCTCATTAATTTACTGCTGAAAGGACTTTTCCAAATGAGCGCGTAACTTAGGCGTTAGATTCTGCCATTCTTTGGCGATTACAATGTCCACCTTAATTTCGATACTTTCCATAACCTTACAGGATTATAAAATATAAATTCTAAAAAGTCAATCATCCTCGGCCAAAATTCTATCTAGAATAACTGGGGTAAGTCCTCGTTCTTCGATGGTTTTTCCAATTTCCTTTAAAAAGTTCTCGAATTTATTTGGTGCATCGACCATAAGTTTCTTGGCGATAATAATGTTCATGATTTAGGAAATCCGTAGTTTATCTTCTTTCGAGGCAGCACGCCATCTTTTGGCGGTATCGTCACTTACATTTAATTCAATTTCTTCCATATTACCTTAAAATACAAAATATAAATCCTTTGATACTATCCAGAACACCCGAAGATGGAGCAATCGAATACTTTTAGAATCCACCAATAAAAAAGGCGGCGCGGATGAGGAGAAAAATAGATAGCAGTAGAAAGTTGTGTCGGTTCATAAATAGAACTAGTTTGAAAGTGTCTCTAAAAAGTAAAACCAATCTTTACTCCCTCCACGGAAGTTTGTGTCGGTTCATAAACAGAATTCGTTTGAAAGAGGGTCTAAAACGTAAACCCTATGTTCACCCCTCCCCAAGCCGAGGCATGTCCGGTTTCAAATTCCCGTGTAATCAAAGAGCGGGTATATTCGAAGTACAGGGTGCGTGTCTTAAGTACCAGGCCAAAATGGAATTGGGCCGTTAACCGTTCCACGGCAGCTGCGGAAATGGTATAGGCGCTGTTCCTATTGAAAAGACCGCTTTGCAAGGTCGCGTCATAGCCTACGAGTTTTAGCGTAGGCTGTGCATAGAGATAGAGTCGAAAACCTTTTTTGTCTCCTGTAAATGGGGAGTCGATAAGTCCCACAGTGCTGCTTATCCCAGCGGATACATGTGTGAACAGGGTTCCCAACTGCGCGTTCGCATGGGCCTGTAACGAAAATAGATGGTTATACGACCATACCCTTTTCTCATAGCCCAAACGATAGTTGAGCACCACATCGTTTTCGATCTGATGCTGCCAGCCCAAAGGTTCCTTGTCGTCTATGAGCCGATGGATGCCCGTCTGCATTTCTCTGCCAAAGGCGCCGGGACCGATGATGCCGAGACTCAGGGAAGACGTTGTTCTCGTTTTTTTTGCCGTATCGGTCGCAACCAAAAAGCTCTTGAGCAGAATTGCGGCGGCAAACGGCCGGTCACCGAATTGGATTTCCGGGCGCTGATACTGTTCCGGGGTAAAACCTATATGTTCAATGGAAAGACCATATTTGGAAACGGTTGCTTTTGGGTCCAAAAGAAAAAAGTTGAGTGGGTTGTTTTTGAGAACGGGGGCTACCAGTTCCAAGTTGTAGCCTTGTGTATAATCCTTGTCGGTAGCGGCAAAAAAGTCGTTGTCATAATTGAATCGAAAATAGGAATCGCCGTTGAGGTCGCGAAAAGATGCCAAGTGATCTATTTTTTGAGCGACCGCAAGGCTGGGAATAAAAAGGAACAAAAAGAGGAATTGTTTCATGACCAAACTTACGGAAATGACACTACGAGGGTTTTAAAAGTTGAACCCTAGCTAGTTTCGTTGCCTTGTAGCGGCATCAATATGCCTAGGAGTTGTCCACATACTATACAGTATCTGTCCAAGTATTTGACACTTAAATAGTATTTCAGTTCTGTTTATATATATAAGCAAATGATTATTAGCTCTTTATATATATGGCACGAAAATCGAGTTCATAATTACAATTTCAATCCCATAAATTAGTGGTGTTCCCTGGATAACGGCAGTTCCCAAAGATGTCGAAATGACCTCGAAAGCCATTTGTCCTTAAAAGAAAAAAGAGAACCATGTTCAGAAACTATCTAAAAATCGCCTTCCGAAACATCTGGAAAAACAAGGCATTCTCCCTAATCAATATTGTCGGGCTCTCGATTGGCCTGAGTTCCGCATTTGTCATCGGGGCGATGATTTATTATGATTTGACGTTTGATAAGTTTCATGAGGATGGGGAGCGGATTTATCGGGTTGTGACGGACACCAAATCTCCGGAACGCGATGGCCACTTTCGGGGGGTTCCCGTTCCGCTTGGCGATGCCCTTGAAAATGAAGTAACCGGATTGGAAAACGTCAGTATGTTTTTTGTTGCATACTTCGATAAAATTAGCATTGGGGATACGGAAAAGACGTTTCGAAATCCCGAAAATGCCATTTTTGCCGACAAAAATTACTTTCAACTTTTAACATACGATTGGTTGGCAGGCTCTACAAAAGGAGTGCTCGACAACCCCAATGAGGTCGTATTGACCGAAAAAAGGGCGAAAAAATATTTTCCAAATGTCCCGGTTCTGGAAATTTTGGGTCGCACGGTCACCTATAACGACTCCATAAATGTAAAAATCACCGGTATCGTTGCCGATTTCGAGGAGCGGAGTGATTTCACCTTTCAGGAGTTCATTTCACGGAAAACCGCCCTTAACACCTCTATGGACGGTAATATTTACAACGACAGTTGGGATGGTATGAGTTCCGGCACCCAACTATTTATAAAGGTCAAAAAGAAAACGAACATACAAAACCTAAAAGACCAACTGGTCAGCATAGCCAAAGAACATGAAAACGAAGAGATAGTCGCTTTGGGCCATATCACAACCTTTAATCTACAACCGTTGTCCCAACTCCATAACAATGATGATTACGCTGTTTTCGACACTACCGACCATGAACCCGATGCCAAGGTTATGCTTGGTTTGTCGATTATCGCACTCTTTTTACTGTTTTTGGGCTGCATCAACTTTATCAATCTGAACACCGCCCAGGCCACCCGGCGTGCCAAGGAGATCGGGATTCGTAAAACATTGGGGAGTTCGAAAATACAGTTGATTTACCAATTTTTGGGCGAGACTTTGCTGTTGACCCTAGCCGCTGCAATAGTGTCGCTATTCTTTTCTTCCGGGCTGTTCCGGTTGTTTTCCGACTTTATGCCGCCCGATATTGGTATGGAGCTTTTTAAGAGCCCGTTGCTTGTAATTGGTGCCATCCTTTTAGTTATAATAATCACACTGCTCTCCGGATTTTATCCCGCTCTAGTGCTTTCCCAGTTTAAACCCGTATCCGTATTAAAGAATCAAATTTTACCGGGAAGCGATAAAGGTTCGCTACGAAAGTATCTTACCATTTTTCAGTTTGTGATCGCCCAGATCTTTATCATCGCTACCCTACTAGTTGGCAAGCAAATCAGTTTTATGATGAAGAAGGATATGGGCATCAAAACGGAGTCCGTTGCCTATATACGCACACCATACTTCATTGATTCCGAAGTAAAACGACAAAGGTTTGCAAATGCGATAGATGCCTTGCCAGAAATAGAGGAAATCAGCCTTGCAGGTGGGCCGCCCGCCTCTCAAAGTTATTCAGGCAGATCGGTGACGTATTTCGCAAAGGACAATGAGATCAATGCCCAATTGCAACTGCTTTATGGTGATAATAACTATTTGGATCTGTACGGAATAGAACTATTGGCGGGCCGTAAGCCCTTGAACGACTCCATTAACGAATATGTGGTCAACGAAACCTGCATGATGCTATTGGGCTTTAAGAATCCGCAGGATATCATCGGGCAGACGGTGAAAGCGAATAGTAAGAATATTCCGATTGTCGGTGTCATGGAAGATTTTAATCAGCGTTCGTTGAGGTCAAAGATAGATCCATTGGCTTTTGTGGGCGGCAATCAGCACGGTACGGTCCACTTTTCGTTTCGGGCCGATGAAACTGAAAATTGGCCAAAAGCTATTGGAAAAATAGAAGATGCCTGGAAAAGTATATATCCGGATGAGATATTCCAGATAAATTTTATGGACGACACCGTAAAACAATTCTACGAACAAGAACGAAAAACCTCCGTTCTATTGGCATGTGCCACCGGCCTCGCCATCGCCATCAGCTGCCTCGGCCTTCTCGGCCTCGTCATCCACACCACCGAACGCCGCACCAAAGAAATCGGTATTCGAAAAATATTGGGCGCCACCTTGGCACAGTTGAACCTGTTGCTCTGCAAAGAATTTTTGATTCTCGTAGGCATCGCTTTTGCCATCGCTGCACCAATTGCGTGGTGGGGCATGAACAATTGGTTACAGGATTTTGCCTATAAAACAGAATTGAGTTGGTGGGTTTTTATAATCAGCGGCGTCGCCATGCTATTGATTGCACTGGGGATTATCAGTATACGAACGATAGCGGCGGCGAACCGTAATCCGGTGAAGAGTTTGCGGACGGAGTAGCCGGTTATGTCTCTTTTCATAGGTCTGAAATGCAATGTAAATACCCCTTAGCAATGTAAATATTCTATACACTCGCTGTCCAAATATTTTACACTTTAGGTATGTTTCTAATTTATTTTTGTGTTAACATACTGAATATCAAAATTTTATAGAAGTGGCATGAAAATCGTTCTTTGAGTTCCGTTAACAATAGAAATCATGTTTAAAAATCACATCAAAATTGCTTTTAGAGGCCTTGGCAAAAGAAAGGGCTTTGCTTTAATCAATGTTATCGGATTAGCCTTGGGCATTTGGTGTACGCTATTGATTGCACTCTGGATTTCCGATGAATTGGGTAAAGACCGTTTTCACGCTAAGGGGGATACTATTAGTCAGGTAATGACCAATGTGACCTCTGAGGAAGGCGAAATCGACACTTGGAGCGGGACGGGATATCCCGTTGCAGAAGCACTAGCGGAACAGATCCCGGAAATCGAAACCGTGGTTAGAAGTGCGGGGCCAAGGGAGTCCATACTAAAAGTGGATGAAAAAAAGGTAGGGGCCCAGGTTATCGGAGCCGATACCGGCTTTTTCGATATGTTTTCCTTCCCTTTAAAAAAAGGACAGACTGAGAGTTGCCTTACCGATCTCAAAAGTATCGTGCTGTCAGACGAAATGGCCTTGATTTATTTCCCAAAGGGAAATGCTATGGGTGAAACGATAAATGTGATGCTCGATGAAACTGCCGAACCCTTTTTGGTAACGGGCGTTTTCGAAAAAATTCCCCGACAGTCCACCTTACAATTCGATGCCGTGGTGCCTTTGGACAATTTCTTGCCAATGAACAACAAAAGCTGGGGAAATTCATGGCTGACCACCTATATCCTCCATGGCGAACATACCGCTCTCGACGTATTGGGCCAAAAAATAAAGAATATTCACGGAGAAGCTGGTGAAGACCCATGGAGAACGCTATCCTTACAGCCATTGCACGACCGTTATCTGTATTCCAAGTTCGAGAACGGCAAGGCTGTCGGCGGAAGGATTGATTACATCATCCTTTTTGGTATTATTGCGATGTTTACGCTTTTAATCGCCTGTTTTAATTTTATCAACCTAACTACGGCGAGGGCCGTACAACGCTCCAAAGAGGTCGGTATAAAGAAAGTTTTGGGTGCAGGGAAAAATGCTTTGTTGGGCCAATTTTTTATGGAATCCGTTGTTCTTGTGCTCGTATCGGTATTGTGTGCCATAGTTTTCGCCCTGATTTCCATGCCTCTGTTCAACGCCATTACCGAAAAAGAGCTGACCATCGATTTTTCCGACCCCCGTCTCTACGGTATTCTGGCGATAATAGCCTTGGCGACCGTATTGCTCTCGGGACTGTATCCCGCTTTTTCGCTTTCCTCATCTAAGAGCATCAATGCCCTCAACGAAAAACTGAAAGGCAATAAGGGCGAAACCGTTTTGCGAAAAGGTCTGGTCGTTTTTCAGTTCTTTCTTTGCATGGTGATGATTACGGGTACCTTAGTGGTCTACCTGCAACTCGAATATATACAGAACAAGAACCTTGGACTCGATAAAGAAAATATCCTTTTTATGTATATGGATAATGAAACCTATCTAAAATCGCAGTCCATGAAGGCCGAATTTGCCAATTTTTCGGGAATCGAGCAGGTAAGTTTGGCCAGTAGTAATTTTATAGACGCGGGCGGAACTACTTCCGACCCTGTTTGGGAAGGTCAAAGCGCGGATGATGGGCAAAAATGGTTCTCTGTCCTAACCGTCGATTTTGACCTCATGGAAATGCTGGATATTCCTGTAACGAACGGTCGCAGTTTCTCACCCAAATTCGCCACCGATACCCTGAATTATTTGGTCAACGAAGAAGCGGTAAAGGCAATGGGTTTGGAGAACCCCATCGGTAAGTCCATGAGTTTTTGGGGAGACGAGGGCGGTAAGATTGTGGGTACCGTCAAAAATTTCCATTTTGCATCCTTGCATAATCCTATCGGCCCCATGATCATACGGTGTCGACCCACAGAGGCCGTGATGTTTTATGTCAAGACCATGCCCGGGAGAACGGCGGAGGCCATGGCCCACATGGAAAAAGTACATCGACAGTTCAGCGGACTCCCGTTCACCTATAATTTCTTGGACGAAACCATTGAAAAAGGGTATAAGGATGAACAAAAAGTACAAAAACTAGCAGGTATATTCGCCTTTCTCGCCATCGTCATTTCCTGTTTGGGACTTTTCGGTCTGGCGATGTTCACCGCCCACCAGCGTATCAAGGAAATCGCCGTACGAAAAGTATTGGGCGCCAACATTGCGGGACTGTTTCAATTGCTTTCAAAGGATTTTGTGAAACTCGTCGCCATTGCCCTTTTCATTGCAATTCCCTTGGCATGGTACGTCATGAACGATTGGATTCAAGGTTTTGCCTTCCATATCGATATCCAATGGTGGATGTTCCTTTTCGCCGGTGGCATCTTGTTGCTTATCTCCTTGCTTACCGTAAGCTATCAGACCTTGAAAGTGGCGACGACGAACCCGGCAAAAAGTTTGCGGACGGAGTGAAAAAGGGTTGTCAAAAAAAGAATTACCAAATTTAGAAAAGAAACAACATGTACAGACTATTCCTAAAAATCGCAACTCGCTACCTGCTCAAGAACAAGCTGTACTCCTTTATCAATATTATCGGACTGGCCATTGGTATTGCCTCTTTCGTTCTGATTATGTTGTATGTGAACTACGAGCGGAGTTATGATACATTTAAGGGTTCGGAGAACGTATATCGCGTGTTTATGGATTATCTGGAGGGCGGTAAATACGTTCCCGGTGATGCCAATACCTATATCGTAAGCGGCCCCACACTTAAAGAGGAATTTCCGGAAATAGAGGACTTTGTTCGGATCCGTCGTGTGAAAGGATTGGTTTTGCTGCACGACAATACCGTTTTTGACGATAAAACGGGAGCCTTGGCCGACCCTAGCTACTTCAATATTTTTGACCGTACGTTGAAAAAGGGCGACCTGAATACCGCATTGAACGAACCCTATTCCATGGTACTTGCCGCTTCGTTGGCTCAAAAGATTTTCGGTCCCGAAGACCCTATCGGCAAAACCGTGGAAATAGCTGCCGGTGGCAACACTCCCTTTAAAGTTACCGGGGTCATGGAAGGCGAGGTTCAAAACACCCATATCAAAAACGATTTTCTGGTTTCGTTCCAAACCTTTTATACCTGGCCGGTATTCGAACGGGATTGGAAATATACCTGGAACCAGAACGAATATTATACCTATTTAAAAGTCGACAAAAATACCGACTTCGATTTGCTTAACCAGAAGGTAATGGATCTTGACCCCGAAGGGCTAGGCAACGAAAGACACCATTTGGAACCGATAGAGGATATCCACTTAACCTCCAACAAACCCTACGAGGCCGAGTCCAACGGCAGTGCCGACAGCGTTCGCCTTTTGGCCATTATCGCTTTTATTACCATTCTGCTTTCTTGGATGAACTATATGAATCTCTCCACCAGTAAATCCCTCGAACGGGCCAAGGAAATCGGGGTCCGTAAAGTGGTCGGTGCCAGAAGGCCACAATTGATCGTGCAGTCCCTTTTGGAATCCGCATTGCTGAATTTTATTGCTATCGTTTTGGCAATAGCTGTTGTCTATTTGGTACTCCCTCTTTTCAATCGTTTTGTCGGCCAGGATTTTCAATTGGACAGTACACTACTACAGGGCCTTTTACCGTATTTTGGTTTTATACTTTTTGGAGGACTTTTATCGGCTTTTTATCCAGCTCTCGTATTGAGCAAATATAAGGCGGTAAAGGTGCTTAGAGGAAAGCTACGTACTTCCTCAAATAGTATTAACCTGCGAAGGGGTTTGATCATCGGCCAGTTTTTAGTGACCATAACCTTATTGACAGGCGCTTTCGTGGCCAACAAACAGATTCGTTTTCTGGAAAACCGCCCCATCGGCGCCGACCTGGATCATTTAGTGGCCTTGGACGGACAAATATTGAACAGAGAGAAGGACTCCCTTTTGAAAGCCGATTTTGGAACCTTGGTGGACGAACTTAAAAAGAGCCCCTTTGTGAAAGATGTGGCCTTGGCGCAGACCTATCCCGGCGATGATTTTTCACATTTAAATTCGAATATCGGTGTGATTTTTCCAAATGGTACTATTGATACAACAAGGGTGTGGTACAACTATGCGGTACAGCCCGACTATTTTAAGGTGACGGGTATGGAATTTGCGGCGGGCGGGGCGTTTCGGCAAACAGCGAGCGAGAAGGGCCATGACATAGTCATCAACGAAAAAATGGCGCATTTAATGGGCGTTTCCGATATGGAGAGCCTGGTAGGAAAAACCATGAAATTCTGGGATGTGGACTTTACAATATCTGGGGTGGTCAAGGATTACCATCATTTCGGATTGAAATCTCCTATTGAGCCTATGATCATCACCCATAATAAAAGTATTGGCAACGTTCTGGTAAAACTAGATCTACCCGCCGCTACCATTGCGAGTACGACCGAGGCGCTAGAGCAATTGAACAAAACATGGCATCAGGTCTTTCCCGAAAGCACTTACAATTACACCTTTTTAGATCAAAATTTCGAGGCCCAATATAAAGAGGACAAAAAATTCGCTTCCGCCTTCCAGATTTTCACCATCCTTGCCATTTTGATTGCTTCCATGGGCCTCTTCGGCCTGACCTCTTACACTTGCATCCAAAGGAGAAAAGAAATCGGCATCCGAAAGGTCAACGGCGCATCCATAACCCAAATCCTACAACTCCTGAACCAAGACTTTGTCAAATGGGTCGGTATCGCGTTCATCATCGCCGTCCCGATTTCATGGTACGCCATGAGCAAATGGCTCGAAGGCTTCACCTATAAAACAACAATGAGCTGGTGGATATTCGCCCTGGCGGGAATCACGGCCCTGGTCATCGCATTGCTGACCGTAAGCTGGCAAAGTTTTCGGGCGGCAACAAACAATCCTGTGGATGCGCTGCGGGATGAGTAATAAATTAGCTAATAAAAAACCTAAAGAATAATCAAAATGCCCGTTTCATTATCATTGTCAAAAGAATGGATCCAATCGAGATTACATTCGACTACGCAGAGAGTTCAATCCTTACCTTATGTGCGGCATAGCTCAAACTGGCCAAGATATCATCCTTTTCGAGACAGGGAAAATTCTGAAGGATTTCTTCCATATTCATTCCGGATGCCAGATATCCGAGAATATCGCCTATGGTTATTCGCATCCCCCTTATACCGGGTTTTCCGGAGCGTTTTCCTGGTTAAAGGGTTATTTTTTCGAGTAGCGACATACGATTGTATTTACCTTCAAAGCTACAAAAAAAGAATATATTGGCTAGAAAACAAAACTTGACAAATAACGGTATCAACCAAAAGAGAATAATTTAAACAGATTCCCGCATTTGCAGGAATGACAAATTCAAAATTAATTATGCTACTACAACTAAACAACATCTTCAAATGGGTACATCAGGGCGGCCAACGGGTCTTCCTTTTAAAAGACATCAACCTTGAAGTCGAGGAGGGGGAGTTCATTTCCATCATGGGTCCTTCCGGATCGGGAAAATCCACTTTGCTGAACGTCATCGGTATGCTCGATGATTTTAATGAAGGGGAATACAACTTTCTGGACGAACCCGTACACCAACTCAAGGAAAAGCATCGCGCCAACCTTTACAAACAGTACATCGGTTTTGTTTTTCAGGCCTATCATCTCATCGACGAGCTAACGGTCTACGAAAACCTTGAAATGCCACTGCTGTACAAAAAGGTAAAAGGTTCAGAGCGCAAGGCCATGGTCGCCGATATGCTGGATCGTTTCGGTATCGTAGGTAAAAAAGACCTGTTCCCCACCCAACTTAGCGGTGGACAGCAACAATTGGTCGGGGTCGCCCGGGCATTGATTTCCAAACCGAAACTGATCTTGGCCGATGAGCCCACGGGCAACCTGAACTCCAAACAAAGCACAGAGATTATGGAGTTGTTCAAGGAACTGAATGATGAAGGGGTGACAATTATTCAAGCGACCCATAACGAGAATAATGCGGGGTATGGTAAGCGAACCATTAACCTGTTGGATGGGAGAAAGGTATAACCAGATTTAATCCCCTTCCTTTTACCATCTCACTCCGATACCGTATCTTTGCTATTTAGAAAGATTTTACATAAAAGTCAATTAGGGATAGCGTATATGAAGATTGAAAAACAGGCAGTTTTAAAGGCGTTGGAAAATATTACCGTACCCGGCGAGGGGCAAAATATGGTCGAAAGCGGGGCGGTCAAGAACATACAGATTTTTGGGGATGAGGTCGAGGTCGATATCACGATCGGTAACCCTAGCCTACAGGCCCGTAAGAGGACAGAGGTCGAAATCCTCAAGATTATCCATAGGGAAGTCTACGAGAAAGCGAAAATCAAGATTAATATCAAGGTTGATGCTCCCACGGCGAAACCTAAGACGAACGAGATCAAGGGGAAACCGATTCCGGGTATCCAGAATATCATTGCCGTAGCCTCCGGTAAGGGCGGTGTCGGCAAATCTACCGTAACGGCCAACTTAGCGGTGACCTTGGCGAAAATGGGCTTTAAGGTCGGGCTTTTGGATGCGGATATCTACGGCCCCTCCATGCCGACCATGTTCGATGTGACCCAAGAAAAACCCAAAGCTGTCAATGTCGACGGTAAATCTAAAATGAAGCCCGTGGAAAGTCACGGCGTCAAGTTATTGTCCATCGGATTTTTCACCCAGCCCAACCAAGCAGTTATTTGGCGGGGACCCATGGCCTCAAAGGCGCTCAATCAAATGATTTTCGACGCCCATTGGGGCGAGCTTGATTTTATGCTGCTGGATCTTCCCCCGGGCACGGGCGACATCCACTTGAGCATTATGCAGGCCATGCCGGTAACCGGAGCCGTAATCGTCAGTACACCACAAGAGGTGGCGCTCGCCGATGCACGTAAAGGGGTGGCCATGTTCCAACAAGATTCCATTAACGTGCCGGTATTGGGTATTGTCGAGAATATGGCGTATTTTACACCAGAGGAACTTCCTGACAACAAATACTATATCTTTGGAAAGGAAGGCGCAAAGCATCTGGCCGAAGACCTCGGGGTTCCGTTTTTGGGAGAGATACCCTTGGTGCAGAGTATACGGGAAGCAGGTGATGTGGGAAGACCGGCCGCCTTGCAAACGGCGACTCCCGTTGAAGCCGCCTTCGAGCAATTGACCAAGAATACGGTACAGGAACTGGTACGCCGAAACAAAAGCCTTCCCCCGACGGAAGCGATTAAAATAACAACAATGGCGGGATGTTCCGCCGTCAAAGGAAAGAACTCATGACTTCGGAAGAACTAACAATGAACGTAGAAAAGGCCTTGGATGAGATCCGCCCCTTTTTACAAAGCGATGGGGGTGATATTTCATTGATTTCCATAGATAACGAAAACTCGGTAAAGGTAAGGTTGGAAGGGAACTGTATCGGTTGTACGGTCAACCAGATGACCCTAAAGAGCGGGGTGGAGATGACCATTAAAAAATATGCGCCCCAGATCGAAGAGGTGGTCAACGTAGGCCAACCCGTAGCTTAGGGACTGTTTGGACGGGGTCTTCTCCAAAGGCAGCAGATGATGATGGGCAGGCGATTTTTTAAAGATGATTTTTGAATGATTACTACTGATATATTGATTATCGGTGCGGGCCCGACCGGGCTTTTTGCCGTTTTTGAAGCCGGCCTGTTACAGTTAAAATGCCATTTGATCGATGCCCTGCCCCAAGCGGGCGGACAGTGCTCGGAAATCTATCCCAAAAAACCCATTTACGATATTCCAGGTTTTTCCGAAATCCTGGCGGGCGATTTGGTCGACAATCTTATGGAACAGATCAAATCCTTCGCCCCCGGTTTTACCTTGGGCGAAAGGGCCCAGACTATTGAAAAGCAAGAGGATGGTTCCTTTATAGTGACTACGAACAAGGGTACGAAGCACCAAGCCCCCATTGTCGCTATCGCCGGCGGATTGGGAAGTTTCGAACCCAGAAAGCCTTTACTGGAAAACTTGAAGAAATATGAGGATAATGGAATAGCCTACATCATCAAGGATCCCGAGGTCTATCGCGATACAAAGGTATTGATCGCAGGTGGCGGTGATTCCGCTTTGGATTGGAGTATCTTTCTAGCGGATGTAGCATCCGAAGTAACCCTTGTACATCGCAGAAAGGAATTCCGCGGGGCTTTGGATTCGGTAGAAAAAGTACAAGCCTTAAAAAATCAAGGTAGAATACGCCTGATAACCCCTGGCGAGGTTACATCACTGAAAGGTGATGAAAAATTGCAATCGGTAACCGTTCGAAAGAATACCACTGCGGTAGAGGATATAGAGATAGCAGTAGATCACTTCATCCCATTATTCGGATTATCGCCCAAACTGGGCCCAATTGCCGATTGGGGCCTCGATATCGAAAAGAACGCCATCAAAGTAGACACTTTCGATTATCAGACCAATGTTCCCGGTATGTATGCCATCGGCGATGTCAACACGTATCCCGGAAAACTGAAACTGATTCTTTGCGGTTTCCATGAAGCGACCCTGATGTGCCAGAGTGCCTATCAACGTATCCATCCCGATAAAAGATATGTAATGAAATATACCACGGTGGGCGGGGTGACCGGATTTGATGGTTCTAAAAAGGAGGCACCCAAAGCAGTGGTCAAAGCGATAGATTAACGAAATAGAAAAACTTGAAGCGCAATTTGCGACCTCAAATGGTAAATCAAAATCCTGTAAATCAATTTTGATAGTAAATGAGTGATATAAAGTTAAAAATAACCGACCGCGAGGGCTTCATACACGAAATAGATGCCCCGACCGATATGAACATGAACCTGATGGAAGTCGTTCGCTCCTACGAACTCGCTCCCGAAGGTACTATCGGTATATGCGGCGGAATGGCCATGTGCGCCTCCTGCCAGTGCTATGTGAGGTCAAATCATCAACTTCCTGAAAAATCGGATGACGAAGAGGCTATGTTGGCCGAAGCCTTTCATGTTGAGAGCAATAGCCGGTTGGGGTGTCAAATTCACATGACCGAAGATTTGGACGGTTTGGAAGTGGAGTTGGCCCCGGAAAGCTGAAAATGTGAAAACTTTACCCAATTCATAAACAATTTCACAGATTTACACAGCGTATGTCAGTCAATAAAATTTATAAACCATTAGAAACCAATTTTTTATAAATAATAGGGTTTTCTGGTATCATATTTTCATATGTGGAAAAGAATTTAACTTACAAATTAAAATCTAGAACATTATGAAAAAAGTATTTATCACAGCCGTATTCGCATTAGGAAGTTTAACTGCATTTGCTCAAGAAGAGCAAGCTACTGAGGCACAAGATGCCGCTACTGAAGCTGTTGCACAAGACGATTTTTCTGAAATCGCCATGGAAGAGGTTCCAGAAGCAGTTACTGCAATGATCGAAACCAACTATCCTGGCGCTACTGTAAACAGTGCCGCCAAGAACGAAGCTGGTCATTATAAGTTAGAAGTTTCTTTGGAGGATGGTACTTCAGGTGCCCTTATCCTTGATGAAGAAGGAAATGCTGTTGAGCAGTAAAAATGTAAATCAATTTGGGTCACACCCAAACCAATTTCAAGAAAGGAACCGTGTCAGCACGGTTCCTTTTTTTTTGATGCTTCCTCAAATCCTTGCCTGATACGTAAACAGATTGTAATAGCGCCCCTCGGAAGCTATCAACTCATCATGTGTACCCCGCTCCGCAATCCTACCGTTTTCGATGACCAAGATTTGGTCTGCCTTTCGTATGGTGCTCAAACGGTGGGCGATAACAAAGGTCGTCCGTCCTTTGGTCAATTCGGCCAAACTTTTTTGGACCAATGCCTCACTCTCGGTATCCAAATTGGAGGTAGCTTCGTCCAGGATAAGGATTTTCGGATTGGCCAAGACCGCCCTTGCGATGGCAATACGCTGTCGCTGCCCGCCGGAGAGTTTGATGCCACGTTCTCCGATCAAGGTGTCCAACCCTTCATCGAAGCGGTCGGTGAACTCATCGACGTAGGCGGCCTTGACCGCTTGTTGCAATCTTTCTTCAGAGGCGTCCGGCCGTGGGAAGAGTATGTTTTGTCGAATGGTTCCTTCGAACAGAAAATCATCCTGTAAAACAACGCCTAGATATTGGCGGAAACTGTTGAGGTCCACTTTGGATAGGTCTTTTCCGTCAATGGTCACTTTCCCTGAATCCGGATTTAAAAAGCTGGCGGCCAATCCTGCAATGGTCGTTTTCCCCGAACCGGAACTTCCTACAAGGGCTACGACCGAACCGGAATCGGCCTCGAAACTAATATTGTGCAATACCTCTTTATCCTCCTCATAAGCAAACGAAACGTCATGAAAGGCCATATCGCCCCTTACTTCACCGAGCACATTGGTACGTTGGGCCTCATCGGCTTCCGGTGTCATGTTCATAAGTTCTTCGGTACGGTCCAGTCCTGCCAAGGCCTCGGTCAATTGGCTGCCAATATTGCTCATTTGTACGATAGGGGCAACCATCAGGCCCAAGAGAACTGTGAACATCAAAAGGTCACCGATGGTAAGCGTACCCTGAATAATTTTATATCCCCCAAAACCCATCACGCCCGTAGTTGCGATTCCGATAAGAAAAGTGGCCGAACTGGTCATAAAGGCCGTTGTGGTCAGACTTTTCTTGACATTCTGAAACAGTTCCTCTACGCCATCCTCAAAAATACGGCTCTCCTGTGCCTCGGCGTTAAAGCCTTTGATTACACGAATGCCCCCCAAGGTTTCCGTCAAGCGTCCGGTGACCTCCGCGTTTATTTTCCCACGTTTGCGAAAAATAGGGCGGATGATCTTGAACGCTTTTAGGGCAATAAAGGAGAAAATGGCCAGTGGAATAAAGGTAAAAAGCGTCATAGCCGGACTGATGCGCAGCAACAGAATGAGGGAGACTATAGCGGTAACGGTTCCCCCGACCAACTGCACCAGCCCCGTGCCGATCAGGTTACGGATCCCTTCCACATCGTTCATAATTCGCGAAACGAGATTGCCTGATTTCGTATTGTCGAAAAATCGTATGGGCAGGGAGAGGACTTTCTTCTGTACATCGGCGCGCAGTTCCGAAATCATGTATTGGGCCTGAACGCTCAAGATCTTGGTCAGCAAAAACGAAGTGACCGATTGTACCAAAATAGCAATAATGACCCCCGCGACGAGAAGCTTGAGCATTTGAATATTCTTTTTGGCGATAACCTCGTCGATCAGATATTTTGAGGCAATGGGTGTGACAAAACTGGCCGCTTTACTGATCACGATCAATAAAAGGCCGATAAATACCAATCTGCGCCTTGGCCATATAATGGTCTTAAAGGCGGTAAGAATACTCACTTTTTGTTCGGGCATAGCAGTTTTTTGAAAGAATCTGCAAGGTACTTGAAATAAGGGTATACCCAATGGAAAGTAAAAGGACAAATTACAACCGAAAGTTTTACCAAAAGTTGCTACATTCACGGCATAAAGTTTATATCGTATGTTCGACAAGCTATCCTATTTTGTAATCGCCGCACTATTTTCCATAGCTGTGGCTGCACAGTCCGAGAAAGAATTGGGTCGTTGGCAGACCCAAGCTGAAAACGTAAACATCATCCGCGATGATTTTGGAATTCCACATGTCTACGGGAAAACCGATGCCGATGCTGTTTTCGGTTTGCTATACGCCCAATGTGAGGATGACTTCAACCGAGTGGAACAAAATTATATCTGGGCAACCGGGCGATTGGCCGAGATGGAAGGCGAAGAAGCCCTTTTCAGCGATTTGAGGGCCAAGCTTTTTATGACCGAGGAGGAGGCCAAAACAAATTATAAGAAGAGTCCGGAGTGGTTGAAAAAACTTTGTGATGCTTTTGCGAATGGTGTCAACTATTACCTGCACACCCATCCCGAAATACAACCCAAACTTTTGACCCATTTCGAACCTTGGATGCCGATGTACTTTAGCGAAGGTTCGATCGGCGGCGACATCGAGCGGATTTCTACGGAAAAAATCAAGGCGTTTTATGAAAGTGGGATGGAAATTCCCGAAGCCGAGAAAATGGATGCCGGGAAAAGGGATGCCAAAAAAATCAAAACCAAGAAAACGAAGGCAGAGATTATTAAAATGAAAGAGGGCAAAGCGAAAGATGCTAAGGCGGATAAGGCCAATGCCAGAAAAGTCAATTCAAAGGGCGACAAGGCCGAAAAACAGAAAGAGGAATCCGAACCCCAAGGTTCCAATGGCATTGCGATTTCTGGGAAGCTGACGCAATCCGGTGATGCGATGCTGTTGATCAATCCGCATACTTCCTTTTATTTTCGAGGGGAAGTACATGCGGTTTCCGAAGAAGGCCTCAATGCCTATGGAGCGGTCACATGGGGCCAGTTTTTCATTTATCAAGGTTTCAACGAAAAAACGGGTTGGATGCATACCAGCACGTATACCGATATTATCGATGAGTTCAAGGAAACGATACTGAACATCGACGGAAAGTTGATGTATCAATATGGAGAGGAACTACGCCCCGTGGAAACTTCCGAAATCGTTTTAAAATATACGGATGGGGACAGCCTAAAAGAAAGGACCTTCCCTGCATACCGCACCCATCAAGGCCCGATAACCCAACTCGAAGACGGCCAATGGACGGCTTCCGCCATGATGTGGGAACCACCCAAGGCCTTGGAACAATCCTTTATCCGCTCAAAACAGGAGGGTTACAAAGGTTTCCGCAAAATGATGGATATACGAACAAATTCCAGTAACAACACCGTATATGCCGATGCCGAGGGAAATATCGCCTATTTCCACGGAAATTTTATCCCGAAACGGGATACGATTTTCGACTATTCGAAACCGGTCGATGGCAGTAACCCCAAAACCGATTGGCAAGGCCTGCATACGGTCGATGAGAATATCCTATTATTAAACCCCGAAAACGGATGGTTGCAGAATTGCAATTCCACGCCTTATACTGCCGCGCTGGAATTCAGTCCGAAGGAAGAAAATTATCCGAATTATATGTCCGTCGACCGAGAGAATTTTCGGGGGGTTCATGCCATAGAACTCCTTAAAGATAGAAAGGGATATACTTTGGATAGTCTGATGCGGCTGGCCCACGACCCCTATTTACCGGCGTTCAAAGCCTTGATTCCCGGTTTGGTCAAGGCCTACAATAGGCATGACGATAAAAACCCTGAACTTCGGGAAGCTATCGAGATACTGGGGAAATGGGACTACAGAACTTCGGCGGAATCTGTCGCCATGACCTTGGCACAGTTTTATGGTACCGCAATGGGCAGGGAAGCCGAACGGCCGGATGACCTTAGCGATATGGAATCCTTTATCTGGCTAGGCCAAAATTCGAATGAAAGTTTACGGATTTTTGAACAGGTCATCGATCGATTGACGACCGATTTTGGCACGTGGAATATTCCGTGGGGAGAGGTCAACCGCTACCAACGCTTGAACGGGGATATCCGTCAAGCTTTTGACGACAGCAAACCTAGTAGACCGATCGGTTTAGCATCAGGCCGCTGGGGCGCTTTGGCGGCTTACGGCATCAGCTACGACAATGACACCAAAAAAATCTACGGCACCCGAGGCAACAGCTTTGCCGCCGTGGTCGAGTTCGGCGAGAGGGTAAAGGCCAAAAGCATCTTGGCAGGCGGGCAGAGTGGCGACCCGACATCCCCGCATTTCGACGACCAAATCGAACGCTATGCCAACGCAGATTGGAAGGAAGTAGCTTATTACAAAGAAGATGTGCTGAAGAGGGCGGAGGAGAGCTATCGGCCCGGGGAAAGAAAGTGAACTGTTTTTCCGTATAAAGAAGGTACCGTTCGGCTCAGGTTAAGAAAATGACCTGTCGCACAAGGTTAGTAAAATATCCTGTATGCCAATGAGAAGAAAATTACCTCCAAATTAGGGATTGTGCACCATCTATATTCCAAGAGAGATGGTTTTCGTCAAAAATCGGCAATCCTAAATTATAGTTTCAAGTCTGTCTTAGCGGGGAATCTGCTGACTCAAACAATGCAACGTTCCAAATCCCCAAATAAAATCGATACAGCTTATACCGATCACTTTTCTGTCAGGGAAACAATCGGACAAGATATTCAGGGCTGTCCGGTCGTTTTCGTCATTGAAGGTAGGTACAAGCACGGTCTTATTTAAAATCAGGAAATTG
>NZ_JBGTHY010000560.1:0-7135 GCF_041745955.1 Pricia sp. | reverse complement strand
CTCCGTCGGTGAGGCCGTTCTCGGTAAAAAGGTAGGCAATAAGGCCATGCTTTACGGGGCGATTGCAGGTACCATTCCCGATCTTGATGTGTTGACCCGCTACTTTGTCGATACCGTAACGGCCACGGAATGGCATAGGGGCTTTAGCCATTCCATTTTCTTTGCGGTGCTGTTCTCCCCGATTTTCGGCTGGCTGATCTCCAAAATCGAAGGCAAAAGCCAGGCTACCTTTGTGGATTGGACTCGTTTGATGTTCTGGGGCTTGCTTACGCATCCCGTTTTAGATGCTTTTACCACTTGGGGAACACAGCTGTTCTGGCCTTTTGACCTGCGATTGGCGTTCAAGAATATTTTTGTGATCGACCCTTTGTATACCCTCCCTTTTTTGGTGTTCCTGATTTTGGCAATGGGGCAGAAACGGTTATCCCCAAAACGGAAAAAGTACAATCAAATGGGACTTTTCGTAAGCTGTAGTTATTTGTTGGTTACCCTGCTCTTAAAAGGGTTCGCCTATAGAAAATTTGTGGATAGTTTAGACGCCCGCGGTATCGAGTACAAGGCCATCGATACGCGTCCGACACCCTTTAACACGATTTTATGGACGGCCAATATCGATGTTGGAGATGGGTATTTGATCGGGAATTACTCCTTTTTTGATTCCAAGGAAATTGATTTCACTGCCTATCCAAAAAACCGACAGCTTTTGGGGGCGCTTAAGGAAGAGGATAAAGTAAAGCGACTTGCCAAAATATCGGAAGGCTGGTATACGGTTACCGAAAATAACGATACCCTTATTTTCAACGACCTGCGTTTCGGTTTGATCAGCCTTGACCCGTATGAAACCCGCTTTGCTTTCAGCTATAAATTGATCGAAAGTGAAAATGGAGTACAGGTACGGGAAACCGAAAAGTTCAACCGGGATGCCAAAAACCTGTTTGCTGCGCTTTGGGAACGGATATGGGGGAATTGAACGGAGTGAAAAAATAACGGCCAACCCTGTGATTCCTACCTTGCCGGCCAAAAGGTCTGCGGCTCCCCTGAGAGTTCTTTTCTTGACGGCGGACAGTTCTTAACATCTTGTCCAAGTGAAAGACTCTATTCCGTCGAAACTTCCAGAACGGTTCTTCCCCCCGTATTCTTCCTGACATTCACGCGGCTAAAGGTATTTTCTTCAAAGAGCTTTTCAGCTTCCTCGTAATCAATTTCCTTTCCGTCGAGGATAATTTTGACGTTGTCTTTTTTGAGCTCTTTAAGAAGCTCAAGGGGTGATTTTGGTTTTGGGGGAGCTGGGGGTGCGGGAGGTGTATTAGTATTTACTCTTGATTCACGGGTTTGGAGGAAAGGAACTGGTTGCATAAATTTACCCTCTTTGTGTGCTAGTGCGGCGTAATTATGATATACCCCCATCATTTGATTATATTTATTTCTCAAATCTTCAACACTCCCTTTTTGTTTTTCCATAAATAGGGAGAAGGCCTCGTTATACATTTTTCTTTCGGCCAAGTAGGTATCAATCGATTTTTTGAGAGCTTCAGAATAATTGTCAGTATTTACATGTCGGGCAATCATTGGTGCAGCAGGCGGAAGGGATAACGACTGTTCTAATTTAGTATGTTGTTTTTCTTTTTCTGAAGCGATATGCCTAGAAGGTTTTGTTTTTAGAGTTTGTTTACTGGCATTGGTTTCTTGAATTACTTCGTTCTTGTTTTTGACTTCTTCTACAGTTCGAATCATGGAATGGTCCTTTTGCGGAAAATGTTTTTTCTTCCCGTTATGGTCTCTCGACAGCCTCATGTTGCCCCTCACGTTGTCGTAAGGATCTTGGTTTTCAATAATATATTGTACGATTTCTTCCGCAGCTTCTCTTTCGCTCTTATCTGGTGAACTGGGTGGAACCGGTGGTGCCGGCGGCTCCGGAAAATCTGGGAAAGTTTCCGCATTGGCGCGCTGGTCTTGGGTCATGATGCCATGTAGGTATTCCAAGCGGTTAATATCAGCCTTTTTGATACGGATGTTTCTATTTGATGCGAGCATCGCATTGAATCTTTTGGCCAAATAGTTGTAGTCGGCGACTTGCATATTCGTAGCACCTTCTTGATTTGATGATTTCGGATCGGGACATTCAGGAAAGGGCAGTGCTTCAGCCTTTTGTTTCTTGACCATTTTTCCATAGATACCTTCCAAACGCTTCAGATCCCCTGGAGGGATGACCCGTTTTTCTTTGGGCACCGCATTGTATTTATCGGCAAGCGTATGGAACTCCCATAGTTCCATTTGGGTCGCGCCTTCCTGCAGAATTGTATTGGTTTCCGCTTCTTTGGGTATTTTTACTGTCGTGCTGAATCCGTATAAAACAAGGACAAACAAAGGCAGAATTAAAAGGTTCCTAATTAAAATCGACTTTTTCGAGGTTTGTGTTTTCATGACTTTAAAACGTTTTTTGATTGATGAATACGATGAATAATTGATGGCATTGGCCATTGACGGCTGATGTTTTTTGTACGATGCTGATGAGGCAAAGACTAATAGTATACTTTGATAATCGGGAGTGGTGGAACCTTGTCGGAGAACGGCCTCGTCCGCCAAAAATTCATGGTTGAGCTTTATTGATTTTTTGGTTAGGTGGATAAGGGGGTTGAACCAGAAAACAATCTGTAACAGCTCTACGAACAAAACATCTAAACTGTGCTTTTGTCGGGCGTGGGTGGCTTCGTGCACCAAAACTTCCTTCGGTATTTCATGGGCCTCGAATTTTTGACGATTTAGAAAGACGTAGTTGAAAAAGGTATGCGGCACCACGGCATCCCTTAGCAACACATTGATGAGTGAATCGATTTTCAATTTGGGATTATTTCGAATATTGCGGGCAATGTTCCACAGATTGAAAAAGAACTTCAACGAGAAGAGCAGTACACCCAATCCGTAGACCGTCCACAGTGCCACGGGCCAATAGTCGATTTCTGTTGTATTGACCTCAGGCGTAGTAGTATCCTTGGCAATGGGTTCGGTAGTTTCCGCTGAATTATATTCCACAGGGGCAATCGAAGTGGGTGCAGGGATTGCCTCAATATACTCGGTAAATGTAATCGATGGAATCATCAAAGCTAGTACCAATACAGCCAAGAGATAGTACCGTTTAAAGATATGCATCCGATGTTTTTCCAAAAACAATTTGTAGAATAGCAGAAAGATGGCCAAACAAGCACTCGATTTAAGAATGAAAACTACCATGGCTATTTCTTTTTGATTGCGTCGTCGATCAGTTTTTTCAAATCTTCAAGTTCGGCCTTGCTGAGGTCAGTAGCTTGGGTAAAGAAGGATGCGAATTGCCCGGGACTGTCATTAAAAAAGTTTTTAATCAGTGAATTCACTTGTTTGGAGAAATAGGCTTTCTTCTTCACCAAAGGATAATATTCACGGGACCGACCCTGACTGGTATAGGCAACGAAACCCTTGTCCGCCATTCGTTTTAAAAGTGTGGCAATGGTTGTAGTCGCCGGTCTGGGCTCGGGGTAAGCTTCAAGTAAGTCTTTTAGAAGGGCTTTTTTCTGCTTCCACAAGATATTCATTAGCTCTTCTTCCGATTTTGACAATTGCATGTTACAGCTCTTTTGTGATATTGCTCTACAAACATAGAGTAAATATTTCAATTCTACAAATGTAGAGTAAAAAAAATCTTACGAATGGATGGAGTAGGGGTACAAATGAGGAAGGGCAGATTGACCAATGCCAAGAGATGACCGGTCGTTTCAGTCAAAACTATTTTGCAATTGGAAAAGAATTGTATTGATAAGCGGATATTAGTTCGGGATATAAAAGGTGACAATGGCCCAAATTAATAATGCCGCAACCAGAAGAGAAATGACAAAGTAATAAAACGATTTGCGGTTATCGGACTTTGCCTCTCGTTGTATGCTTAGTTTCATACGTTCCATTTTAGGCTCCGACACCTCTGGAAAAGTATATTCGGCAGGATGGTCAATCTTTTCGGAGTGCATATACGCTCTGTTATCGCCCTTGAACTTCTTCCGCCTGGAAATTTTGTTCTGCGCGATTCGGTTCACCATGTCGAAGATATGTCCGCTCATCGAAAAAAGAATTTAAGAAAAATTACGAAATAAAGAATGAATCGCAAAATTTGTGTTTACCTAGTTTGATTTCTCTTTTTCTTAAAGTGATACGTTTTCCGCCGAGAAAATAGTATAAGTTTGTACTTCATGACAAAGTTCATACATGGGTATTTTAGAAGAATTACAAGAACGGAGCGGAGCGGTCTGCGAACTTTGCCGCTCAACCGATGGACTAAGTGTATATGAGGTACCGCCCGTTTCGACGAGAGGAATTGACCAATTCATTTTAGCATGCGAACTTTGTTTAGGGCAAATCGAAGATCCTGACACCGTCGATTCCGATTACTGGCACTGTCTGAACGACAGTATGTGGAACGAGCATGATGCCGTAAAGGTGGTGGCTTGGCGTATGCTATCCCGCCAAAAAAATGAAGGTTGGCCCAAAGACCTTTTGGATATGATGTATCTGGAAAATCAAACGCTACAGTGGGCCAGGGCAACCGGAGAAGGTCTGGACGAAAGCGAAAAAATCATCCATAGAGACGTAAACGGAGTGATTTTGGATGCAGGCGACAATGTAGTCCTTATAAAAGACCTAAAAGTCAAGGGTTCGAGCATGGTTGCCAAACAGGGTACTGCCGTACGCCGGATTTCCCTAGACCCCGAAAATACCGAGTATATTGAAGGTAAGGTCGACGGGCAGCTGATCGTGATTATCACAAAATACGTAAAGAAGACCTGAGTGGATTATGTGTGCCGTTTGGTATCCATCCCTTTCATCTCCGTAAAAAATTTATAAAAATAGGGGATTGTCTCAATCCCCTTCAAATAGTTCCACACCCCGAAGTGCTCGTTGGGGGAGTGAATGGCGTCGCTATCCAGCCCGAAGCCCATCAAAATGGTCTTGCTGCCAAGTTCTTTTTCGAACAGGGAGACGATGGGAATACTGCCTCCGCTGCGTTGCGGCACCGGTTTTTTGCCAAAGGTAGTTTCATAAGCTTTCGAGGCTGCTTGATAGGCAAGGGTGTCAATGGGCGTAACGTAGCCTTGGCCTCCGTGGTGCGGCTTGACGTTCACGGTAACGCCTTCCGGGGCGATGCTTTCAAAATGGGATTTAAAGAGTTGGGTGATTTCCATCCAATCTTGATGGGGTACCAGCCGCATAGATATTTTGGCGTATGCTTTGCTGGGGATGACCGTTTTAGCTCCTTCTCCGGTATAGCCGCCCCAAATGCCGTTGACGTCGAGGGTTGGGCGAATGGAATTGCGTTCGTTGGTGGTATACCCATTTTCGCCATAGACGGATGCAATATTCAGGACTTTTTTATAAACTTCTAGATTAAAAGGAGCTTTCGCCATTTCATCCCGTTCGGTTTGGGTCAGTTTGGCTACATTATCGTAAAATCCGGGAATAGTGATGTGGTTGTTCCCGTCATGAAGGGAAGCGATCATCTTTGCCAATATATTGATGGGGTTGGCGACCGCCCCACCGTAAAGTCCGGAATGCAGATCGCGGTTTGGACCGGTCACTTCCACTTCAACGTAGCTGAGTCCACGTAACCCTGTAGTTATGGAAGGCACATCGTTGGCAATCATTCCCGTATCGGAAATCAGTATGATGTCGTTAGCCAGTTTTTCCCGGTTGTTCGCAACGAATAGGGAAAGGTTGCTGCTGCCGACCTCCTCTTCGCCCTCGATCATGAATTTTACGTTGCAGGGCAGTTGATCGGTTCTGACCATAAATTCCAAGGCCTTGACGTGCATATACATCTGGCCCTTGTCGTCACAGGCACCGCGAGCAAATATGGCACCATCGGGGTGTAGTTCGGTTGCCTCGATCACAGGGTTGAAAGGTTCGGAATTCCATAAATCCATCGGATCTGGAGGTTGCACGTCGTAGTGGCCGTAGACGAGCACTGTTGGTAATTCGGGATCGATCAACTTTTCGCCATAAACTATGGGGTAGCCATCAGTCTCACAGATTTCGACGGAATCACAGCCCGCATTTTCCAAAGCAGTTTTCACGGCCTCGGCGGTATTCAGTACATCCTGTGAAAAAGCTGAATCGGCGCTGACCGAGGGAATTTTGAGCAATTCGATAAGTTCGTCAAGAAAGCGTTGCCTGTTTTCCACGATATACTTTTGGACGTTCTGCATCAAAATCAATTTTGGGTTCATGGGAATTCAACGGGCAAAATTAAAAATACAAAAAATAAGCGTTTTTTAGGGCCCTGAAATTTAGAGATTTCAATTTTTGCCTTATATTTGCACTCCGAAATTAAATCTTGAGCCTTTTGGACACCAAAGTTCATGTTGATTTTTTTTCAAGGATGCAGGCGTGATGGAATTGGTAGACATGCTAGACTTAGGATCTAGTGCCGCAAGGTGTGAGAGTTCGAGTCTCTCCGCCTGTACAAAGGGAAAGCCGACTTTTAGGGGTCGGCTTTTTTTGTTTGGGTACAACATAGGTACAACATTTAAGTTGTTGGGTTCTCGAAATAAAAGAAGTGAGAAATAATAGTCTCAGAAGATTAAATGAATCAATCTTGACACTTAACAAGGTGTTCATGGTTTTCATAAGAATATCATTTCATAAATGGACTATTTTCAAAACTCTTTCATTACTTTCTTTAAAGGCGTTGCTTGCACGGAGTACATCTTCCATGGCACCCATGTTACTTCCTGTAATGGTGTGGCTAAATACTTGGGCCCGTTCCAACATTCTGATATAGACTTTTGGGTCGTTGTTTCTTGTCAACCTTCTAAGTCCTCCTAAATAATCTTCACGATACACGGTGGGGACAATTATCTTGGTCTGATTGGCGGTGGTTAGTTCGGCGTTCATCATAACGCGTGCGATACGGCCATTGCCATCTAAAAAAGGATGTACCTCGCTTACGACGAACATCATATAGGCCGCCTTGGCAAAAGGGTGTGTCAACGCCTTATAGAAGTCAAAGCTTTGTAACAATGTACCCCGTACAAGCTCCATTTCGACAAACGAAGTATCCCCTGACTGATTGTTTTTATCCTTGAACTTTCCAGGTTTTTTATCGGTACGTGCG
>NZ_JBGTHY010000559.1:0-5365 GCF_041745955.1 Pricia sp. | reverse complement strand
CTCCTTAGAATCGAAATGATAGTAAAATGCGCCCTTTGAAAGCGATAGTTCCTCTAAAATGTCATCGACACTGGTGTTGTGATACCCGTTTTTGTAAAACAGTTCCAATCCCTTTACCTGCATTCGCTGCATGGTGGCCATGCGTTTAAGGCTCTTTTCCATAATGTTGAAGTTTAAAGTTAAACCGACCGATGGGTCTTATATATAGAACCTTTTGCTATTCTTTTTATTCAAATGGATGGATGTGCTGCTGATTTATTCGCTGTATCGCACGAAATGGATGGAGTATTGCCTTTAATCATGCTGGCACAAACTGGATAGTTGGTAGGAAGCTGGATTTAAAATAGAAAAGCTTTCCGGTCAAATAATCGAAACGTATCCTTTCTTATTTGAACCATCCGTTTTTAGCGGCTCCCTTACTGTAAAAATATAGGAAAATCGAAATCGCAATTACAATCAGGGGCATGATAACGGAGGATACGCCGATAACTTCCATGACGTCCGTTCCTAAAATCCAATAACCCTGGGCCACCAGTACGGCCAATAGTGAGATGCCAAAAAGAGCGATCGCAATTTTTTTGCGGAGCAACATGGTAATGCATCCCAAAACGCCTGAAAATACCGCAATGGCAAAAATAATAGTATACCACATGGGTATTGCCCGATACATATCGGCCTGAATTTCTGGTAATTCTTCTACCATGGCGTCAAGCATGAATGTGGCCAAAAAAAACTGGGATACTCCCATGAGGTTCCACAGTAATGCTAAGACGCCAATGACCCAAAAGCTTTTGGGGGGCTTGATTTGTGATGTCATAATAGATTGGTTTTTAAGGTTGTATAATCAAATATAATAAACTTTAATCATTCCAGTGCATTTAAGAAGTCAAGACCGCTTCTTTTCTTGGCAAAACCATTATCTTTAGACTAGTTCACCGTATTTATGGTAAAGAATTATCGGCAAATCGATGACTCACTGTCTTATTCGAACAAACAGCTAAACCATGAAAAAAATCTTAAAAGTCTTTATGCCAGTAATCATACTATGCGCGATACTGCTATTGGTAAATTGTAATAATGTCTCTTCCGAGAATACTATCGTAGGTCAATACGAGTCCGTTGGCGATGGCGCCAATCAAAGAATCATGTATTATATCACCCACGTCAAGGACAATATCTATGGCATAAAAGTCGATGCCTCCTTTGATGGCACCGAGACCCAGACCGATTATCTGGAAGGCTCTTTTAATCCAGAAGAACGGATTTTGACCACAAAGAGGTCTAACGTAGTACTCAATTATCAATTTTCACCGGATTATAAGAGCGTAGAGTTGCTGGGAGACGAAAACGATATCAAGCTTGAACGGAAGTAATCGATGATTTGGTTCGATTGGACCTAAACCACTCGCAGTCGCTTTTGTAAGAAAAAACAAACTAAAATGTAAAACCCCGAACCAAATAACATCCTTCTTCACTAACTTGCACCCGCAAATTAAGTTTTCGCAAATTTCGACGACCAAACAAATCCATGGGGCAAAGAAACACCGATACAGCCTTACTGATTTTTTCGCTTTCCGCTAGACGGGAGGCCGATAGGAAGGGGCTGTTCGGTATAGGAAAAAAGCGTAGTGTTAACGAATTGTTTGACATCCTGATCGGCCGTACCCGAGAAATGGCCGCCGCCAGTGGTGTGGACGCCTTTATCATTGACGAAGGCAAACAGCATGGCCGAACGTTCGGCGAACGCTACGCCAACGCCTTTCAACAAATTTTTGACCAAGGCTATACCAAAGTAATTTCCATTGGCAATGATGCGCCGGACCTTACCGCGGAGACCTTGCGCACGGCCATCGACCAGATTCAACAAAATGACCTGGTAGTCGGCCCGTCGACCGATGGCGGCGTCTACCTGCTCGGGTTGAGCCGTTCTTTGTTTGATACCGATGAGTTTTTAAATCTTCCTTGGTTACAAGATTCCCTTTATGATACCCTTTCACAGGGCGCCTATTGGCAGCAAGGCGGTAGTTTTTCATTGCATTGGCTCTCCGATATTGACGACACGGCATCCCTTTTACGCTTTGTCCAAAATACTTCGGACAAC
This sequence comes from Pricia sp., assembly GCF_041745955.1. NCBI lineage: Bacteria > Pseudomonadati > Bacteroidota > Flavobacteriia > Flavobacteriales > Flavobacteriaceae > Pricia > Pricia sp. The sequence continues at coordinate 3,264 of NZ_JBGTHY010000559.1, read as the reverse complement.
TTTTTGAGGGGGTTTATCCTCATCCATCTATACCGTTCAAAAACTAGCTATGGCCATCGGGCAGCTACCCTGTTTTTCGATGTGCATACATCCTCACAGACCCTTCGAGGTCCGCCATTCACCCATACTTATAGCAAAAGTGTTCAAAAGGCTGCGTAGTCTTGCACTGGTGATGGATATTTGAACATGCCGTAAACCTGCGGAATATCCATCCGAAAAACAATTCACAATAATTTTATTCCAATTCATGAAAACAGCACTGATAGGGCTATTGCAGCTCTGTGCGGCTTTGGCATTTAGCCAAACAAACACCTACACCGCCAAGGTGGTAGATGCCGAAAACCAGCCCATACCCTTTGCCGCTGTGAGCGAACTGGGCACGCGTAATTATACGACGGCCGATAGTGAGGGTATTTTTACCCTAAATACCGATGCCATCGATTTTACACTCGGTATTTCGTCCATTGGTTTTACGCCCCTTGAGATTTACGTAGAAAACGGGAAGCTGCCGAGGCTCATTATATTGAACGCTTCTTCCGAACAGCTCGATGAGATTGTGGTAACCGCCTTGGGCATCGAACGCGAAAGACAATCCTTGGTTTCCGCGGTCACTACCGTAACGCCCGAACAGTTGACCCAGATACCGATGACCAACCTGGTAAACAGTTTGGCGGGGCAGGTGGCCGGGGTTCAGGTAACCAACGGCTCGTCGGGGGTCGGGTCTTCTTCTCGGATTATTATCCGGGGTGAAAACTCTTTGAGCGGCAGCAACCAACCCCTTTTTGTGGTCGACGGTGTGCCCATAAGCAATGAGCAGATTACCAGTGACTTGGTCAACGACGGCGCCTTGCAGGAAGTTGACTATGGCAACGGCGGATCAGAAATAAGTCCCGATGACATTGCCTCCATCTCCATTTTAAAGGGTGCGGGATCAGCTGCGCTTTATGGTGCCCGCGCGGCGAACGGCGTCGTGGTCATTACCACCAAACGGGGGCGGCGACAAAAGGGGTTGGGCGTAAGTATCAGCAGTTCCCTCACCATTGAAACCTTGCTGACCCTGCCCGACTACCAGAACGAGTATGGCCTTGGGTCGAACGGGCAATATGCCTTTCAGAACGGTATCGGTGCCGGCACCAACGATGGAGGTATCAGTAGTTATGGCCCGCGTTTGGACCAAGGGCAGCTGATTGAACAGTTCGATAGTCCGTCTACCGACATTGACGGCAATCCGGTCAGGGGCGGTGACGTGATCGCCAGAACCATGCCCGACGGCTCTTTTACCGCGATTACCCCCACCCCATGGATCTCACGGCCCGATAACGTGCGTAACTTTTTTGAAACGGGGATTACCAATCAAAACAATATTGCTATCACCTCATCCGGCGATAATGGTAGCAGCCGTATTTCGTACAGCGGGCTTCGCAACGACGGCATCGTACCGAACACGGATCTAAAACGGGACGGGCTGGCCATAAGCTTGGATCAAAATGTAGGCGAAAGATTAAAAATCAAGGCGTTTGTAAACTATATCAACAGCAGAAGCGGCAACCGGCCCAATTTGGGATACGGCTATGAAAATCCGCTCTACGGGTTCAACTGGACGGGCAGGCAGACCGATATTGCGGCCTTGAAAAACTACTGGCAGGCCGGACAAACAGGGGTACAACACTACGACATCAACTATCTCTGGCTGACGAACCCTTATTTGACCGTCTTTGAGAACACTAACAGTTTTAACAAAAACCGGATTTTGGGCAATGTTTCCGGCACTTATGAATTTACGGATAAATTGAGTCTCGGGATGCGCATCGGGATGGACACCTACGATGATAATAGGGAATTCAGAAGGGCGGTAAGCACCAATAACAATCCCTTGGGCAGCTATAGGGAGGATGTTGTACGTTTTAGGGAAGTCAATGCCGACCTACTTGTATCGTATACCGATACGATAGCCGATGCTTGGAAATACACAATTTCGGTAGGAAGCAATATTCTGGATCAGGGCATCGGTTACAAATTTGCGGAAGCCTCGCAGCTTTCCGTTCCCGGGGTCTATACCTTGGCCAATTCACGTACCCCGTTAAAAGGAAACAGCCAAGTGTTCGACAAACGGATCAACAGCGTTTATGGCACGGGCAATCTGGGGTATAAAAACGCGCTCTACTTTGACCTGACCTATCGGAACGATTGGAGCAGCACGCTGCCCAGCAATAGCAATTCCTTCGGATATTATTCCGCAGGCCTGAGCTATGTGGTCAGTAACATGTTCGAATTCCCCGAGGCCGTTTCCTATTTAAACTTCCGATTTAGTGCAGCCAGTGTGGGCAATGATACCGACCCGTATCAAAATGCGCAGAGCTTTCTGTTCAACCAGAATTACGGTGCCGCTGCCCGTGTGACCAACGAAACGGTGTTAAAGAACGCCAGCCTTAAACCCGAACGGTTGAACGCTCTTGAGGCGGGGCTCGAAGCTTGGTTTCTGAACGGGAGGATCCAGTTAGACGTGGCAGGATACCAGAACACCAGTATCGACCAAATTATCTCGCGGCCCATTTCCCAGACCAGCGGCTTTGCGAATTTTAACGTAAACGGTGGCGAAGTGCGTACAAGGGGCTTTGAGGGGTCTTTAAGTGGAGAGGTTGTTCGTCTTCAAGATTTTAAATGGGAATCCTCCATAAATTATTCGACCTATCGCAGCATTGTGACCGATTTGCCCGAAGGTGTCGATCAATTCGTGACCGGGTCGGCGAATATTTTTTCCGGTGCCGGGGGCAATCAAGTGTTGTACATTGCCCTAAAAGATGGTCGGGTAGGCGATATGTACGGTACAGGCTTTGTCGAGGTCGATGGCCAGGTACTTTATGGGGCGAACGGTCTGCCGACACAAGATCCCAACCTAAGACTATTGGGAAATTACAATCCCGATTTTACCTTGGGCTTCAATAACAAGTTTTCTTACAAAGGACTTGATTTGACGATTTTATGGGATTGGCGCAAAGGCGGCACCATCGTTTCTAGGATAAAAGCCCTGGGAAGTACTTCTGGGGTATTACAGGAAACTTTGGTAGGCCGGGAGGATGGCGTCATCGGTGAGGGAATCGTCAATGTCGGGACGGCCGAAAATCCACAGTATGCCCCAAACGCTACAGCTGTCCCGGCCAGTACGTTCTACAATAATTTCTTTGATCGTGGCAACGAGGCCAGTGCCCTGTACAGTGCATCGTACGTAAAACTCAGGCAAGTGGCCTTGTACTATAACTTTCC
>NZ_JBGTHY010000558.1:0-1804 GCF_041745955.1 Pricia sp. | reverse complement strand
TGCCAAGCCTCCCGTATTCAGCAATCCATAGCGAACGGAAATATCGCTGTCCCCGATGCTGTTGAGGCTCTCGCCCTCTTGTATGACCGTACCCCGGGTTCCCGAAATCTGTTCGTTTTGATAGGTACGCGTAAAAAATGGAATATAGGCGATGACGTCCCATCTATCGGTTATACCATATTCCCCATAAAAATTGAGGTTGAAATAGCCCAGGGTCGTATTGGGGTCTATATCACCGGTATCGGCATAGTGCTGATCGGAAACAAGCGACCATGCCGATAGTTTGTAGTACCCCTTTCCCTTTTCCTTGACCTATTGGGCGTTCAGGGCGGAAAATGTCAGGGCCGTGAAAATGATGAACGCAAAAATTTTTTTGTTCATAATGATGTACTTATTCGTTTATAGTTCCGCCCCCTACCTTGACCGAAAAAGGTTTGCACCAATACAATAGATAGCTGTAGTCGGTTATGGCTACGTTTTCTGGAAGTGTGTAGGAATGTGCCCCAGTAAAAACGGTCACTTCACCGATTTCAAGGGCACCATTGATACTGTTCGGGTTATTCGTTAGATAGACGTACAGCCCCGGTAAACTGGTGGAGGCTTCATAGTTTTCGGCGAGCGATAGTTCCAATGCACCGCTGGAAAAGGGTTGTATCGTAAAACCGCCTAGCAATCGATAACTGCTAGTGCTGTTGATCGAGCCCTTTCTAGATATGTCATCGGTTCCGCCATCGGCCCCTTCGTCCGTTCCGTCATCGGTTTCATCGGTTCCCCCGTCCATTTCGTCCGCATCCCCGATAACCTCCAAGGTGGTCATTGTGCTCAGGCTATCGGTTTGCGCAGTCGCCGATATGGTCGCCCGGCCTGCCCTTAGAGCGGTGGCCTTGCCGGTGCCATCTATCGAAACTATAGATCCATCGGAACTCGACCAGACAACGGCAACATCTTCGGGCAGCCCTATATTGTTCAGGTACCTGGCCTCAAACTGGTGGCTTTCGTTGAGACCCAATGAATTTACAGGGTTTCTAATGCGGAGTTCGGGATTCACATAATCCTCTATAATGTCCTCCCCGATGCAGGCAAAGAAGAAAAGGCCAAGCAATGTGGACAATGCGACTGGTCTGAATTTCATATCGGTCGGTATTCGAAATTTGTTACATAGTCGCACAAACAGCGGTTTCATTACGACATCTTTAATAGACTTTGCCGAAACTTCCAGTTTTGAAGCCTCTATAATTCCAAGATCAAGTCTCTTTGTTGGAATCGAAAGTTTCTGGGAAAAGTCCTTATGCCCTTTTATAGTATAGAATTTTGTCCTTGGTTGGCGCGGAACATAGCATGTTCTCGTTTTAAGTAAATACGTTTGAACTCGATGCAAAGAATAAAGAAACCGACTGAATTGTGTCCACCAAAGAAGGGATACTAACATTCCTTAGTAAATGTATATGAGCCAATTCGATTACGGTGGATGGGAAGTTTAAAAAAAGTTAAGATAATACTATAAAATGAAAGTTTTTGGGACTAAACCCTAATCCTCAAAGGCGTATTTAAACCCACCTTAAATTGGATTTCCAAAACAGGCATTCGTTTACGTTTGAGGGTCGTTTAAAAATACTTTATTACGGTCGGGCAGGGCAGGTGCATAAATTTTGGAATACTTCCCGTGTAGGTGTAGGTCGATTTCGAACATGGCTGGGGCGAAGGGGAAATGGATATGTCGGAAAGAAGTATGGAAAAAATTTTCTCTTATCGGGGGAATAAACGAAAATGTCCATGGTTTCTTCGAACGCCAGATTTTTTTTTG
>NZ_JBGTHY010000557.1:0-1602 GCF_041745955.1 Pricia sp. | reverse complement strand
CCCGAACGGTGATTCCCGCCAGAACTTCCGCATTCGACAGTTTTTCAAAAGCTCCCAATACGGCTGCCTGCGTCAAGAGATCCCCCATAGGTGCCGAACCCGGATTGTGGTCGCTGGCGATGGCCAAAGCTCCACCGGCATCCAAAATTTTACGGGCGGGAGCGAAACCACAGCCCAAGCCCAAGGATGCGCCCGGTAAAGCGGTAGCGATACTAGTACTTCTGGCCAAAAGGTCTATTTCAGTCTGGGTGCTCGCCTCTAAATGATCGGCACTTACCGCATCGAATTCGACCGCTACTTGGCTTCCTCCCGTAGAAAATTGGTCGGCATGCACGGTAATGTCAAAACCCATTTCTTGGGCTTTTTGAAAATAAGGAGCTATCTGGGTTGCAGAAAAAGCACTTTCCTCTACAAAGGCATCGATTCGATCGGTAAGTTTTTCTTCCTTGAGGATAGGCAAAAGATGGGTGGAGATTTCTTCCAGGTATTCCGATGCATTTCCCTCAAAATCCTTGGGAAGCATATGGGCGGCAAGACAGGTCGAAATCAGATCGGCCGAAGTCCGTTTATCGGCTTCCTGAATGGCGCGGAGCATTTTTACTTCCTCATCGATGGACAGTCCGTACCCACTTTTAACCTCGATCGTGGTCGTTCCGTTCTTTAAGTGACGGTTGGCACGTTTGACCGTATTTTTCACTAAATCTAGCTTGCTTGCCTTTCTGGTCTGGGTCACGGTATCCCAGATGCCACCCCCGGCCTTGGCGATTTCTAGATAGGTTTTACCCGCGTTTCGCAGGGCATAGTCGTTGGCGCGCGAACCCCCGAAGCAAATATGGGTGTGGGAATCTACAAACCCGGGGAGGCAAGTATGATCTCCTTTTAATTCATGTAGTTTGACCTCTTTAAATTCATTTTTCAAGTCACTGAATTTTCCGACGGATTTTATTTTTCCGTCTTCGATCAGAATTCCTGCATCTTCCAAAACGATAAGATCGCTATCGGATAGGGCACCCTTTTGGGACAAACCGGTCATGGGAACGATTTGTTTAAAGGGGCCGATAAGAGTTAGTCCGCTCATGCTAGTAGGTGTCAAATTCTTTGGAGTAAGGTACTTGAAATTTCAGTTTCCTTTCTTTTTTGACGCGTTCAATGACCTTGATTATAGTTTTGTTCTTTATCATTTCGATACCCTTTTCGATATCGTCGGCAAAAACACGGTCTTTTTTGGCAAAGGCTACTTTTTTTCTGATTTCCTTATGGATTTCATCCAAGAAAATCCCCGATCGTAGCGGTTTTCGGAACTCGAAAGCCTGAGCTGCGGTCAATAATTCGATGGCCAGGATCTTTTCGACATTTCCGATGACCTGTAAGGCTTTACGGGCTGAGATGGATCCCATACTGACATGATCTTCTTGCCCCAAGGAAGTGGGAATGCTATCCGCACTCGCCGGAAAACACAGACCTTTGTTCTCACTGGCCAAAGCGGCCGTGGTGTACTGCAAAATCATATAGCCGGAGTTGATTCCCGTATCGTCCATCAATAATTTTGGTACTCCGGGGCTATTGCCTTCCAAGGCCAGATAAACACGTCTATCCGAGATA
>NZ_JBGTHY010000556.1:0-10590 GCF_041745955.1 Pricia sp. | reverse complement strand
TCTAACGAAGTTTTGACTTTTCCGCCCTGTTGGTCGGTATCGATCAAATAGCCAAACTCCTTATCGTAAGCATAAAATGCCACATAATGACTCGCAAAATGGATTTTATTCTTGAAATATTCCAAATGGTAGCAGTCCAATTTTAGTCCAACCGCTTTCCCTTGGTCAATGTGTTTGATGGCATTTTCCAAAGCCCTTGGTTTTGAAGATATTTCCGTAACCTCCAATCGTAGGTTAAGGTTTCTGCAAAGGTTCTCGGTTAGCAAGTCCGGTTTTACCCGGCCTCCGATAAATGGAAAGTCCATCGTTTTCATGTTCCAAAAGATGAATCCAAGCCCTTCGCCCAATCCGAAAAGCATAGGTTCGGACAATTCGATACCGATCTGCTTTAACAGGCTTCCTGTAGCGGTCGTTTCGCAATGTTGCCCCCTGAAATGTTTAAAATCCTCGATTATCCTATTTGTTCTTTACAAAGCCCACCTGTTCGGGCATCGATTCTAATCCTGAGTGCTTCCTGGAATTTCTAATATATGGGTGGTATATAAAGTCTCCCTTCGGAGAGTAGGGCAGGAAATAGGTGAAATTGTCCAACCCGAATTTTGAGTTTCAGCCGATCTGAAATACAGTCCCATACTTTTGTCCAATTTCCTTAACGTTTTCCATATTCCCGTTCGAGTTCCTTGAACATCTTTTCGATCCCTGCGGGAACAAAGGTCACGATCAGTTCGGCGTCCGATCCAGATTCGTTCCTCCACGTGTGTTCCTCTCCTTTTTCGACGTTCAAATATTCTCCTTCTCTCAAATGGATTACCTTTCCTTCAACGATAAAAGTCAAATCCCCACTTTTAAGGTAAAACCCTTCGTCTTCTTTGGAGTGGGTATGAATTGGTGGGCCCGAATCTTCTGACGGAATAATGGTTTCACTTATAAAATATTTTCCGTCCGTCTCCTTTCCAGTTGCTAGAAAAGTCAATCCAAAATATGTTTTTTGTGATTTTCTGACTTTCATTTTGGCTCGATTTCGTTGCGTAATGGCTCGGCTATGGCAAGTAGGGGGTCGATAGGCACCGGCCTTTCCGCCAAGCCCTTAGCCAAGGCTTTTGCATTTTGTGTTTATCTTTTTTTTCTTGAATGCCAAATCAAAAGGCTTGGCGGTGCCAGTTAATAAGCACAGGCCAATGAAAATAGCACGTACCGTTCTAATTGCAATGGCCATTGTAGGCTACTGGCCTACTCGGTTTGTCGTATTTTAAAGAGGTCTTGTCTTGTATCGAAAACGTGTGCGATGTCTATTCGATTTTTCGGTCCGTTAATCCAATAGATGAATTTATAGTTTTTGAAGACCAAATATCTGAATTTTTGAGGCCTGTTCAATAAAAAATCCTCCCTCTCTCCGATATATGGTTGATTTCTAGACCGATGGTATGGTCAATTATCCCGTCCACCAATTTTCTGGCGACGTTTGCACTTCTCGATTTGCGCTTGTAGTATTCAAAGATTTGGTCGAGCTTGCCTTTGGCGAACTCTGTCCAAAAAACGGTCAGTTCCATTTTTTGATTTCTTCTTTTAGGTTCTTTGCGCTGATTACTCTATCATTCGCAGAATCTTCCAGCGATTGATCAATGTCGGCATTAAATTGCTCCATCGACATCGGTTCGAGATTTTTCTCGTAAAGTTCTGCTTTCCGGTTTTTGAGCATTTTTTCCAGGCCACTTATTATTTCCTCGTTCTGGATGCTATGAAATTCCTATATAAACGATAATTTTCTGGTCTGTAAGTAGAATTGCGAAACATATTGTCCAAAGTTACGAATTCCGTTCAGATTCGTGATTTTTGATTGTTTTTTTACAATGCCAGCGGGTAGTATATGAAAAGTAGGCGATTTCGAAGCACCAATCTTTCGGCTAAGCACAAAGTCGGACACGAGCCAAAACCCTTCATTTTAGTAATTTTTCGCCGATTTTTCATAGCATCCATTGTTAGCGTTTGTTGTTTCCACCCGAGTGATTCATTTTCACTACGTTCTGTTGGTGATTTTCTTTAAAAGCGGTAATTCCCATTATCCGGTCTTGATGTTAAAGAACAAAAAATAATTGTTTCGTTTTGTGTCTATTAGGAGTTACAATGTTTCATTTTCCTATGTAGGTTCAAAAAAGGATTAAGCTCTCAACTTTGCAGTCCCCGCCCGAGTAAGAATTCCAACTGGGTTTCATTTTGGTTTCAGAGTTATTTGACCGCCTAAATTTTCAAATTCGTTCTTCATAATCTTTTACCCGGTTTTTTGTCGCAAGTCCTTTCCAGCTCAACTCAAGAATTTCGGTCAATATTTTTTTGTCGTTGATATGTGTCCACATGCATATGTACGGGTACGATTTAAAATGGTCGGGTAAATGGAAAAATTCGGGATAATTCTCCAAATATTTATCTCTTATGCCAAAATCCAGCCGTATCGGTATAAATTTCCCGCGTCATGCAATCGGCACATCAGTTTTCCACGGACTTTTACCGAAGGTGTTCCTTCGTGCGAGATACTTTCCTCGGTATCGGGAAAACTCAGGGCAATGCTCTTGACCAGATCAAAGTCGGAATATTTAAAGACTGGATTGTTGCCTTTCATTGAAATGCTTAATTAGTTTGCGTACTTACCGCCCAATAGTTGCCCGCAAAATCGTAAAACGAGCCCCTTGTGTCGGGGTCGCCTTCTTTGTTGACGGGTTTTTCGATCGTTTCGCAACCGTTGTTGATCGCCAAATCGAAAGTTTTGAAAACATCTAGAACATAAATATGAAGCATGGTTGTATTGGCCGGATAACTTTCCGTGCTATTGCTGATCATTAGAATGCTGTCGTCCAGTTCCAGTTCAATATGTGCGATTGTGCCGTTCTCGTGGTCGAATTTCCTTAATTCTGTCGCTCCGAATACTTTTTTGAGGAGGTCCACTAATTTTTCGGCATTATCAACGATCAAATATGGTGATAGTGAATTATAATTTTTTGGTTTGTAGTTCGTATTCATTTTCTTGTCTTTTTAAATGATTGCAGAATGTTTTTTCCAATGGCCGACCGCTAACAATTAGTAAAAGTCCGTTTAAGGCGGTTTCCATTTGCGATTCCATACCGTACGAGTTGAATTCCGCCTGCATTTTTTTAGATTCTAAAAGCCCCATCCGTGGAATCTTTAAATCCACCGGAATCGCTGGTACTTCCCGGAGCATTTTGCCTTTGGAATTGTCGATGATCTGGTACAGATATAGGGCCTGTTCTATCGCAATATGCGCCATTGCGGTATTTTGTCCTAAAATAACGATTTTTCGCTATACCGGGATGCCCGAAAACTTCCAACGCCGAATCTTAACCGAAGTTTTACCTTGGGTTAAAATTCCTATTTTTTGCCTTCGTTTATTTTGCCGTGTTACCGGAATGGAAAACCGGCTGGATGTATCGAGAAAGGGAACGTAACGAACCGGAAAATCGGACAAGGCCGATCACCGCCGTGTTCGATGGCCCTTTGGACGATTGCCTGCATTGGACGTTTCGTTTTATGCCATAATCACTTGGGAAAATTCAGTTTTGGGGTGGAATACGATTTGATTTCAAAAGGAAAACTTATGGTCCCGACAGGTGAACAAATAGCGAAAGTAAATTATAGTTACTTTGGTTTTTCGGTCGGAGTTATCATTGGCGGAGGAAAATGGAGTAAATGGCATTTAACACCAACGTCTATGTCTACAGGATACGGTTCATGGAAGCCATACAACCTAAGGAGGATGACTTCATGGTAAAACAGAAATTATTCATGCATATTGAACTTAAAAATAACGCTACGGCCCATGCTGGGAAAAATAAAAGAGCTGTTTCTGCCTTTGCGCCCTAAAACATTTTGCACATTCCATTATTAATCGTAATATTGCAATGAATAAATTAAATAAAAATGGGATTAGCCAAAACGGAAATGTTCACCGACGAACAAAACGAAATTTCTCTGTTCGCGAAAGTCTTTGGTCATCCGGCAAGGGTAGCGATCCTTCAACATCTGTTTAAAATCAATAGTTGTGTATGTGGCGATCTGGTCAATGAAATCGGCCTTGCCCAACCGACCATTTCACAACATCTTAAAGAATTGAAACATTTGGGACTTATTAAAGGCAACGTAGAAGGAACAAGCGTTTGTTATTGCATCAACATTGAAAACTGGACTAAAATGAAAAATGTTATGTTACAGTTTTTAGACCAAGACGTCGCAAAAGAAAATTGTTGTTAAAAAATTTGAATTAATCAATCGTATAATCGCAATAAAACAATATAAATATGAAATTATCGGAAATTAAAAACAGACTGAACCAATTGGAAAAAATTGCCTTTCAACTACCAAATGGCGAATTGGTACCCAAACACTTTCACGTTACCGAAGTGGGAAAAATAACCAAAAATTTCATTGATTGTGGTGGAACGGTGCGCAAGGAAGAAGTTGCAAATTTTCAGCTTTGGAACGCCAACGACTACGACCACCGATTGCATCCCGAAAAATTAACGCACATTATCGAGCTTTCGGAGAAGAGTTTGGAATTGGGCGATTTGGAAATCGAAGTTGAATATCAATCCGACACGATCGGGAAATTCGGACTCGATTTTGACGGAACCAACTTTCTGTTGACCACCAAACAGACCGACTGTTTGGCAAAGGGGCAATGTGGCGTTCCGGTAGAAAAACCCAGTGTGCAACTATCCGGTTTGAATGAAGAACCTTGTTGTTCGCCGGATGGAAACAGTTGTTAAAAATAGTACAAACTACAAGAAAATGATAACACCCCAATCCATCCTATTTCCGGAAATAGAAAGTTTAGTCAAGAATGTAAGGCCCGAAACTATTTCAGATAAGCGCATAGAATTAGTAGAACCCTTGGCCGAGTACATCCAATCTAAAGTAAATAAGAATAAAGAAATCCGCATAAATTTCATCTGCACCCATAATTCACGAAGAAGTCATTTAGCCCAAGTTTGGGCGCAGGCATTGGCACACTATTTTAATATCAAAAATGTTTTCTGTTATTCGGGAGGCACAGAAAGTACGGCGCTTTTCCCAATGGTTGCAGAAACTTTGCAGTGTTCAGGCTTTGAAGTCAAAACGATTTCAGAGGGCAACAATCCGGTTTACAGTATCAAATATGCTGAAAACGAACACCCGGTTATCGGGTTTTCCAAAAAACTGGATCACAATTTCAACCCAAAATCGGCATTTGTAGCAATTATGACTTGTGATTCAGCAAATGAAACTTGTCCATTTGTTGCAGGGGCAGAAAAACGTATTCCAATAACTTTCGAAGACCCAACTGCATTTGATGGTACACCCCTACAAGCCGAAAAATACAGGGAAAGAAGTCTGCAGATCGCGACCGAACTATTTTACGTTTTCTCTCAGATCAATTCTTGAAAATGGCAAGGAAAAAATTAAGTTTCCTCGATAGCTACCTGACTTTATGGATTTTTATGGCAATGGCTCTAGGTGTTGGTATCGGATATTTCGTTCCATCGTTTCCAGAAATTGTCAACTCCTTCAGTAGCGGAAGCACGAACATTCCCATAGCTATCGGCCTGATCCTAATGATGTACCCACCATTGGCAAAAGTAAATTACGCTTTGTTGCCCAAGGTTTTCCGAAACACCAAGATCCTTTCCATTTCACTTATCCTCAACTGGATAATCGGACCCGTTCTGATGTTCGTTCTGGCCATTACATTTTTACGGGAGTATCCCGAATATATGGTCGGACTCATTCTGATCGGTCTGGCGCGTTGCATTGCAATGGTACTCGTTTGGAACGACCTCGCCGAAGGCAGTAGCGAATATGGTGCAGGCTTGGTGGCGTTGAACAGTATTTTTCAGGTATTTGCCTACAGCTTTTACGCTTGGATTTTTATAACGTTCCTCCCGCCCTATTTCGGATTTGAAGGTGCGATCGTCGATATTTCGATTGCCACGATTGCCGAGAGCGTAGCGAAATATTTGGGTATTCCATTCGTCTCGGGAATTTTGAGCCGATCGATTTTAGTAAAGCTAAAAGGTCGGGAATGGTACACACAAAAATTTATACCTGCTATTTCGCCAATGACCTTGATAGCGCTTTTGTTTACGATTGTGGTAATGTTCTCGCTAAAAGGAGAACTGATAGTGGAAATACCAATGGATGTTTTGATTATAGCTATTCCGTTAGGGGTCTATTTTGCCTTGATGTTCTTCATCGCCTTTTTCTTAAGTAAGGCAATGGGAGCGGAATATGACAAAAATATTGCGATTTCCTTCACGGCTTCGGGAAATAACTTTGAATTGGCGATCGCGCTTGCCATCGCTGTGTTCGGACTGAATTCCGGTCAGGCGTTTGCAGGGGTTATCGGACCATTGGTCGAAGTTCCCGCATTGATTTTATTGGTTCGGGTAGCCTTTTGGTTAAGGAAAAAGTATTATGGAAAGGCCACTGCCTAAACCCAAAATGCAAAAAAGGAGACCAGCAGCCTCCTTTCTTAACAGATTTACTGTTTGACCGTTTATCCTATGATAAGCTTTCTGGTCACCTTATTTCCATAATTGTCAGTTATGACTACAAAATGGACTCCACGCCTCAGGAAACCGAGGGTTAAAATATATTCATCGCCCTTTTTTATGCGGTCTCCGGTATAATTTCTTACCAACCATCCATAAGCATTAAAGAGTAGCACCTTATTAACTTCTACCGGCCCATCAAAACTGATCTTGGTGAACCATTTGGCGGGATTTGGTGATATTTTGGCCGTTTCAATATCGCCCAAAGCACCGCCGACAATACTGAAATTGGCGGTCAACCCGGTACCCCTGTCGCCCCTTAGGTAGGTTTTGGAAAAAGGAACGGTTCGTATCCTGTAATTGCCCGGTCTGAATTCCTCTCCCGCATAATTCCCCCCAAAGTCACCATAGAGGGCGAACGGACTTAAATTCTCTATTTTTCTGCTCACTTTCTTCCCGGAAAGTTCAAAATAAACACTGTTGACATCGTCGGTCGCATCTGCCCTCATGGTAAACCTGTTCGTAGTGAGCGTACTTAAATCGATTACGGAGCCTTCAACGATTTCCATAATATCTTCATTGGTATCCGCATTGACCAAGATCAATTTCTCAACGGTCAGCACCGAAGGTTCAGGCGCCACTACATCGGGAGTCAGTTGCAATCCGACCAGAACAGGGTCGTGATCGGAAGCCCTAAAAGCATTTGGTCCGTAAACGGGCAGCGCGTTGGATTCGCGCTCGAAGGATTGTTCCCCCGCATCTTGAATACCATCATTGTAGTCAAAGATATTGATTTCGTCCGCATTGATATGCCATTCGGTCACGCCCGTGACCTGAGAGGCCAAATTCGTATTGGCCAGCGCATAATCGAGATATCCCTGTTGCCCGTCGAAAACATAGCTGTAACCGTCAGCACCCAGATTGGTATCGATTAGATCGACATAATCATCATCGGTTTCCGCAGTATCATCCGCACCAAGTTTAATCGCGTCGATCGGGGTTTCTTTTCTGTATGAGTTCAAATCCCCAATGATCAAAAAGTCACTGTCTGCACTGGCCGTGGGATCGGTCGCCAACCAATCTACCAAGGCCGCCGCCGCATCTGTTCTGGTAGTATTGCAATTTGCGGAACCGTCGTTGAGATCGGGATCGCCCACATCGGTACATCCGGACCCTTTTGATTTTAGATGGTTCACCGCCACGGTCAGGACCTCGCTCGATGCGATTTCCATAAAGGTCTGCGCCAATGCGGGGCGGTTCTTGGTATCCAAGAAGCGAGGATCTATACTGCTGTCCAAAACGGAAAAATCGCCGATGGGCTCTACCGTATCCGATTTATAAATAAAGGCCACGGCGATTTGATCGGTGCCTATGGTACCCGTTTCGATGGCGGTATAGGGGCCACATACGGAATTGATGCCGTTGGTGCCGTTCAATAGGTCGTTCACGGCGGTAAGGCCATTGTTCTCGATTTCTATCAGTCCGACAATATCCGCGTCCATGGCACAGATGGCCGATGCGATTTTGGCACGTTGGCGATCTAGCTCGGCGGCGGAATCGGCCCCGCGCTCATCCAGCGTAGTGAAATAATTGAGAACGTTGAAGCTGGCCACCTTCAGGGTTCCGCCCACATCGTCCGGTGTATCCTGTCGGGGGTTGTTGCTTGTGAAGGAATAGTCAAAAGCAGGCTCCACCGGTCTGATGCGCCATGCATCGGTGCCTTGCTGGCCCGAAAACGACCAGTGCATTATTCCGGTAAGACCGCTGATTTCATCGCCGCCCCGTACCAAGTTTCCGTTGCTTAGCCCCGGTCTTGGCCAAAAATAAGGTTCATCGATTGCGCCGATGGCGTCGTTCTGTAAGTTGTTATCATCGTCCAAAATGATACGCGAGCGCTCCAAATTCCCTAGAAATTCGGCATAGCCGTTCTCATCGGGTACGTTTTCATCGGTAAATTGCCTTGGCCTGGACCCGGTGGTCAATGTAAGTTGTCCAAACCGTCCCAGTGCAAAGTACTCGCTCACAAAAAGGGAGCTGGTAAAATTGACCAACATGCCCTCTACGTTCTCAAAGGTTTCGGTGTTCGCCGTGCTTCCGTTTGAAGGCAGATTTACAGCTGCGGGCGTTGGTAGATTATTTCCGGCACTTAAAACCAGCACTTTTCCGCCTACTGCGGTAACCTCCAATTGGGACATGTTGAAAAATTCTACGACAAGGCCGGTAACCTCCACTTCATCGCCTACTTCGACCGATTCGGCGCAGGTATCGCAGTATACAAAAATACCTTCGGAGGTAGTGGTATCCGCATCCGCGTCGGCATCTTCCTCCTGGACAAAGAAACCGTTCAATTGATCTTCGTTTTGATAGGTTCCGACCACTATGGCATTTATGGTAAGCGTTTGGCCTTCCAAGGCGGCTACCGGACCGTTGCCCTGCACCTCATGTATTTTTACCGTGGTGGTAGTAATTACTGGCCCTCTGTTGCCGGGCGACCCTACGGCACTTTCGCCTTCGTTGTTCGGTGCCGTGGCCACTGGTAGGAAGGGCGGTTCCCCGACAACGCTGAAACCAACTTTTTCAACATCATAGGAAGCTCCGGGAGCTACGGCAACATCAGGATATTCCTCAAAATCGATCAAGGTTTCAGCGGAGGGTTCTCCCTGAAAAAGAGTGACCCCGTCTCCTCCACCACTAAGTCCAGCTCCGGCATAGGTGCCTACTTGAACGCTCGTGAGTTCGTAGACACCGCCCCAAACCGCGATAAAATTGTCGGCGTCGGCGGCATCGATGGCGATTACCGACTCTCCCGGTGCGATGGAGGTAATGCCACTGATCAGGCTCGCCGAAGTCGGGTCTTGAGAATCGTCATCAAAATAAAGGTCTCCCAGTTCAGGCGTCCAGGCTATGTTGCCGGTATTGGTGATCTCGAACCAATCCGCGGTTAGGTTATCCCCGTTTTCGTTACCGGGCCAAATTTCCGTAATCTGTAGATCTGGTCCCGGAGGAGGCACCAATCTGTTCAGGGCACCGGGTGTATTGAGTGCTTCGCCTACAACGGGAGACCCTTCCTGATCCGGAAGACCGGCACCGTCGAAATCATTGCGAACCCAATCCGTTATAGCATTGTTATCGGTTCCGTTCGGAATTCGGGATGCCCCGCCGACCTCAAAAGAAATACCGTCATAATTCGGGGAAAGGTTGATTTCGGAATATACGAACTCCGAATCCGAATCGTCTTTTCCCACACTGTCAACGATAGCATCCCAAGGGGCACTATCCAAGACCCCATCGTCATCGGTGTCAAGATCATCCCCTTTGGCCCCGGTAAAGTTTTTGACCAACAAGAAAGTTATCGTGCCATTTTCAAATTCGTTCGCTAAAAATAGATCGGTGGTCCATAGCCCATTGGAATCGGTCGTACCCAATGGCAAGACGGAGTCCACGGTTCCCGAACCCGCACCGCTATCGCCCTCGATCTGCAATAAAGTATAGCTGGAATAATCCGTATTGGCATCCCCGAAAATCTCGACGAACTCAAACTCGTCCGTACCCGGGTCATCGACTACAAATTCATTGATGAGCGGATCTGTAAGGGTCGGAACGGCAATACCGCCCAAGGTCACGGTTTCCGTTTGAAATTTCTTCCATTGTAAAATCTGGTCCTTGTTTTCCACGCCATCATTGTAGAGGGTAGTCGCCCCCAAATCTATCATTAGCTGTATGCTTTGTGCATCGCCATCGCTGCCTAAAAACGGGGTCGCGGGAAGCCCAACAATCCCCTCATACGAACCGCCAATGCTCGAGAATACATTAGCGCTCCTCAATTCGGCCGCGTCAGTCGGGACACCCGACCAGGTATAGAGTTTAAAATCGGAGACCGAACCGACAGGGCCCGCAATACCCAAACATCCATTGGAATTACACTCCAGGCTTCTCAAACTTCTACCGCCCAAATTCAATTCGATAGGGGCGCCGAAAACGGATGAACCTGCCGCCGCCCCGGGAAGCGATGTAACATTGGTCACCGGAATAACGATTGCCTTGCCGGCGGAAA
>NZ_JBGTHY010000555.1:0-3728 GCF_041745955.1 Pricia sp. | reverse complement strand
CCGAAGTACAACGGTAGCGGTATGGATACATTATCGTATGTCATCGCTATGGAAGAGCTTTCGAAAATCGACGCCTCGGCCTCGGTGGTGGTATCCGTAAACAATTCATTGGTCTGTTGGGGACTGGAAACTTTCGGTTCGGAAGCACAAAAACAAAAGTATCTGACGCGCTTGGCCCCCGGAGAGATCATCGGCGCCTTCTGCCTTTCGGAACCGGAGGCGGGTAGCGATGCAACTTCCCAAAAAACCACGGCCATCGATAAAGGTGACCACTATGTGCTCAATGGCACGAAGAACTGGATCACCAATGGCAGTTCGGCGGAAGTATACCTAGTTATCGCCCAGACGGATAGAGAAAAAGGCCACAAGGGTATAAACGTCCTGATTGTTGAAAAAGGGATGGCCGGGTTTGAAATCGGCCCCAAGGAGAACAAACTGGGCATACGTGGCAGCGACACCCATTCCCTTGTTTTTAATGACGTCAAGGTGCCCAAGGAAAACCGTATCGGGGAAGACGGCTTCGGGTTCAAGTTCGCCATGAAAACCTTGGCCGGCGGCCGCATCGGTATCGCCGCACAAGCTTTGGGGATTGCCGCCGGCGCCTACGAAATGGCCCTAAAATATTCAAAGGAGCGCAAGGCATTTGGCACCGAAATTGCCAACCATCAGGCCATTGCCTTTAAGCTCGCCGATATGCATACACAGATCGAAGCGGCACGCCACCTCGTCTACAAAGCGGCCTGGGAAAAAGACAACGGAATGGATTATGACCTATCGGGCGCCATGGCCAAACTATATGCCTCTCAGGTAGCCATGGAAACTACCGTCGAGGCGGTTCAGATCCATGGTGGAAACGGTTTCGTAAAAGACTACCATGTCGAACGCCTTATGCGGGATGCCAAAATCACACAAATTTACGAGGGGACTTCCGAAATTCAGAAAATCGTGATTTCAAGGAGTATTTTAAAGAGTTGAGAACTATCCAATTAATCGATATTCACTGTGAAAAACCTAAATTCTCGGAATAGGTCGATTACCCTACCCCTATCTCCATAGTGTAAAACCCACCCATACACTAAAAATTATTTTTTACCCCCTTTAAAAATAGGGTTAAAATAATAAAAATGTTAATTTAACTCACTTACCCCCCTAAAACCTTTTTAAATGAACGCTGAAAAGGTTAAATTTATCAATCTGATAATTTTTGCAGGGCGGAAATCCATATTTGAGGTTTATTTAACGTTCTATTCCAAACGTTGAATTTTTATCCGATTAAATCGAAATTCCTGCTAATAATTTATCAAAAACACTATTTTTGAGAAAATACCATATCTAATGACACTAAGAAAACAGGGCCTTTACCTACCGGAATTTGAACATGATAACTGTGGCGCAGGATTTATCTGTAGCTTGAAGGGAAATAAATCGAACGATATCATCCATAAAGCCTTGGAGATATTGCACAAACTGGAACACCGTGGTGCCGTTAGCGCCGATGGCAAGACCGGTGACGGTGCAGGGATACTTATCGATGTTCCTCATGATTTTTTTCAGGCGGTTTGTGATTTTGAGCTCCCGGAGCCCGGTGAATATGCCGTAAGCAACGTGTTTCTTCCCCAGAAGGAAAATCAGCGCAATTTTTGTATTTCCGTATTCGAGTCAACTATCAAAAAACAGGGTCTACAACTCTTAGGCTGGCGAAATGTACCCGTAAACCGGTCCATCCCAGGGCGGATCGCCATGGAGACCGAACCTTTTGTAAAACAAATTTTTATTGCCAAGGAGAACGATGCCCAAGACTATTTTAATTTTAACCTAAAACTCTTCATTGCACGAAAGGTCACCGAGCATACGATCATCAACTCAAAGCTTTCGGAGCGCCAATTTTTCTACGTACCCAGCCTTTCCACAAAAATTATAATTTTTAAGGGCCTGCTGATGCCAAAGGATATCAGCCTGTACTACGAAGACCTGATGGATTCCCGTGTGGTGACTCGTCTTTCTTTGGTACACCAACGTTTCTCGACCAATACCTTCCCGACTTGGGACCTTGCGCAACCTTTCCGCTACATGTGCCATAACGGTGAGATCAATACACTTCGGGGCAATGTTTCGCGGATGCTCTCTCGTGAAGAATTGATGAAAAGCGAATGGTTCGGTGATGAGATCAAGAATATAATGCCAATCATCCTACCCGGCAAATCCGATTCCGCCACCATGGATATGGTCGTGGAACTTCTATTGATGACCGGCCGTTCCCTGCCCGAGGTTATGATGATCTTGGTGCCGGAGGCTTGGGAAAAAAATCCGTATATGTCCGAGGCCAAAAGGGCGTTCTACGAATACCATTCCTGTATGATGGAGCCGTGGGACGGGCCTGCATCCATCCCATTTACCGACGGCAACTTTATCGGGGCGCTTTTGGATAGAAACGGACTTCGCCCCTCACGGTATTCCGTAACCAAAGACGGTTATGTGATCATGTCCTCCGAAACCGGAGTGATGGAAATTGCCCCCGAAAACGTTCAGTTTCACGGCCGTTTGGAGCCCGGCAAAATGTTCTTGGTCGATATGGTAGCCGGCCGTATCGTGAACGATGAGGAAATTAAGGAGGAAATCGCGAAAAGGCATCCCTATAAAAAATGGTTGGACGATAACCTGGTCCATTTAAAAAACATCCCCTATAACGATTGTCCGTTGTTTTTAGGAGAAGCCTCCCTTGCAAAACGCAAGTCGATTTTTGGCTATACTTTGGAAGATATCGACACCATCATCCTCCCAATGGGAAAAAATGCCAAGGAGCCCATTGGATCTATGGGTTCGGATACCCCGATCGCTGTACTTTCCGAACGGCCCCAATTGATCTATAACTATTTCAAACAGCTTTTCGCACAGGTTACCAATCCGCCTTTGGACGGTATCCGAGAAGAACTTATTACCGATATCAGTCTTACCTTGGGAAGCGATCACAACATTTTCGATTTCTCGGAATTGCATTGCCGAAAATTGAAAATACAAAACCCTGTCATTTCCAAAGAGGATTTGGACAAGATCAAAAACTACGATGCGAGTCCCGATTATAAAGTGGTCTCCATCCCCACGCTTTACGATATCGAGAAAGGCTACAATGGCCTTGAGGATGCACTCGAGGCCATTTTGGCCCAAACTTCGAAAGAAGCCGATGAGGGAGCCAATATTATTATTCTTTCGGATAGGGGGGTCGATAAAGACCATGCCCCGATTCCCGCATTGTTGGCATGTTCGTACGTAAACAGCGGCCTACAAAAACTGGGGAAAAGGAATAAGCTCAGCATCATCGTAGAATCCGCGGAGCCACGGGAAGTACATCACTTCTGTCTACTATTCGGTTTCGGGGCCAGTGCCATCAACCCATACCTGGTCAACGAAATTATCGGCGAACAGATCGAGGAACACGATATCACCGAGTACACGTTCTCTGAAGCCATAGAAAATTACAATAAAGCCGTTGGCAAAGGTATCTTGAAAGTAATGAACAAAATAGGCATCTCTACCTTGAATTCCTATCGTGGGTCGCAACTGTTCGAATGTATCGGCATCAACACCAAGGTGGTGGACAAGTATTTTCCGAATACCCCTACACGTATACAAGGTATCGGACTTTATCAGATAGAGAAGGAAATCGCCAAACGGCATCGTAATGCCTTCTCCAAAAAAGAAGTTGCCGCCACCCTCGATCTTGAGGTCGG
>NZ_JBGTHY010000554.1:0-2883 GCF_041745955.1 Pricia sp. | reverse complement strand
ATTAAAATTGGAGCAATTACTAGGTTCTGGCACTGGTCTCACTTTATCGGTGCGACCGTTGAGATCAGGCTGGGTTCTCCAACTGGAAAATTAATAGGTAAACCTTACAAGCTAATACCGCCGGATACTGAAGAAGGAGATGGGCCTTTCTTTGACGACGATTGGGAGGAGCCAATTTCTATGGATGTCTCGGAAGTGAATGGAATCCATGATTTATATATAGTAGTTCACAATTCAGAAGCTAAGGACAGTGACGCTTTGATTATTATGACCGGAATTGGATTTGAACAGTAAAAAAATGGGATCCTATCCTTAAAAAGGATAAATTGAAACTAATAAAGATGGATATCGATCATTCAAAAATACCTTCTAAGATTGTTTTTTACAATAGGGGTGTCCTACGCAAAGGATTGTCATGTTGGACTATGATAATCGCAATAACCGCGCTCCAGGCTCAAACCGGTAAAACTCCTGATGGTCTTACTTCTATATTTAACGGGAAGGATCTTTCGGGATGGCATATCAGCAAAACCAATCACCATGGAACTACGGGAAACTTTTCTATAAAGGATGGTTCCTTAGTTATGAAACAACATCCTTTTGGTCGAGGTGGAATTTTACTCACTGATAAGAAGTATGGGGATTTTGAACTATATCTTGAATTCAAAGGTGAAAACGGTACCAATGGCGGGATTTTTTTCCGGTCCAATGAAAGTGGTTCTGCCTATCAAATCGAAATTTCCGGGGATGGTGGAAAAGGGACGGGAAATCTGATAGGAGAAATGCTCCATACGACCACTACCGCGGACGCAACGGATTTAGAACGGGTATGGAATGAGGATGGGTGGAATTCCTTCCGTCTTCGGGTCGTTGGAGAAAAGCCACACATAACTTTATGGGTCAATGGGGTGCAGATGTGGGATGTACAAGCTGAACGCAATGATTTGATTGCAGATGCCACAGAAGGAATGATCGCTTTGCAGTTGCATTGGAGCCAATCTGTTTCTCCGGTACCCGGGGGTGACTGTTGTGATTACTCATGGAAGCCCGGGGCGGCACATGCTTACAGGAATATTGCTATAAAAGAAATAAAATAAATCCATCCATTTAGTATTGATATGGAAAGTCATAACTCGAATAAATGATATATGAGGGTAGCATTGGTATTGGTTTTGATCACGATCTTGGCAACGACCTCTATCTTGGCTCAGCAGAAAGCTACGGATACCAAAAAGCTTACCTGGACCAATGGGATTGGGATGGAATTTCGGTTGATCCAGCCGGGGAGTATGAGGGTAGGCCGGGTTGAACTTGAATGTCCAGACCCGCCCGACACGAGGGACGTGGACGAGAAGGAAAGGTGGACGCAAGAAGACTTCGAAAACTGTCAAAGATTGGCAAACCGTCATTCAAGACCAGGATTTATGGTGATCGTGGAAGAACCCTATTACATTGGTAAACATGAGGTGACCCAAGGGCAATGGGAAAAAGTAATGGGCTCAAATCCTTCTTTTTTTCAGGGAGATAAGATAGAAGGCGAATCTGGTCAACATCCCGTTGAGAATGTTACATGGTCGCAAGCTCAGGCTTTCATTAAAAAACTGAATTCATTGGATTCCACTGCGGAATACCGACTGCCGACGGAATTTGAGTGGGAATATGCCGCCCGTGCCGGAAACAGGGAACTGCTCTCATGGGGAGAAACCCGAGAAAGTGCCTGGATTCAGGATACCAATAAAGGCGGTACACGTCCTGTTGGCCAGATGAAACCCAATGCATGGGGCCTGTACGACATGTTGGGCAATGTATGGGAATGGGTAGCGGACTATTATAACAATAAAACCTTCCCGGACACTGTACCTCCCGAATCGGGTGAGGTCCACGTCTTGAGGGGAGGAAGTTTTATCTCCGATGTAGCCAATGCAACCTATTTCTATCACGCCGGTGGACCGGGGAATGGTTATGATGTAGGGTTTCGGATTGTAAGAGAGGTTAAATAATTTAAGTATAAGTATAAAATCGCTCTCTATTTTCCATTATTACCGTTTTAATGTGGACTTTTTCTTCCTTCCCCCTATCCACAAAAAGCGCCGTTCAGGGCGCAAGATTCCTGTCCAAAAGCACGTATTTGAATTTTACCACGACAGCCCCATGCCCTTTCCTTACCGCCTAAATTTTGTAAAATCTGTAAATTCTTCTTTGAAACCGTTGAACATCTCTTCCGAGCTGGGTAATTCGAAAAGCCAAATGGAAAAGTGCCATCTTTCTTTTGATCATGTTTCCAAAGTACTGTCTTTATCGAGGCCATTTCGGTAGAATATTTCCTCTAAATATGTACGCCAACCAAAACATTTTACCTAAACCATTTTGAGGTTTTTATGGTTTTACCTATTTTAACATAAAATGTAAGTAATTGATTTTCAATTATATAGATAAATATAAGACCCTATAAAACCAGTATTTCTGCGACTTATAACCCTAAGGTCCCTGGTTCGCGTCCAGTCCCCGCTACTAGAAATCAGGCAGTTACAAAAAATGTAGCTGCCTTTTTCATTGCCCGTGTTTCCACCCAATTAGATGAATATATTTGGATTGATGAAAATCAATCCATAAACAAATTGGGCAATACCAACGAAAACCAGGGGAACAGAGTGACCAAAACCAACACAATCCAACTGACCAGCAAAAAAGGAAGCCCTGCCCTACTGACCGCCCCTATCGATATCCTTCCGATACTGGAAGCCACAAAAAGACAGACCCCGACAGGTGGTGTTGTCAGGCCGATAATCAGGTTCAATACCGCAATAATTGCAAAATGGATAGGGTCGACATCTACCGCCAAGGCTACCTTCAGTAAAATCGGGAACAAAATCAATAACGCGG
>NZ_JBGTHY010000553.1:0-6559 GCF_041745955.1 Pricia sp. | reverse complement strand
TGCTGAACTACAGCAGATAACAATTCTGAATCCGGATTATGAACCTAAAAGTGCCCTTGACCAAAATTTTATCGTCCTCACTAAAACGGCGCCCGGCCGATATGAGGGTGCAAAAAATACCACATTTTTTACTGGTGGGGGTACCTTTGAACTTTCTATCGAGTATAACAACGAACGGTATCTTGCATTGACCGAATACGTTCCCACGGCACCCATAGATACGCTCTTACAGGGTGATGGCACACTCTTTTCCGGTGAGGAGACCGAAATTTTGGTATCCTTCACAGACAGCCCCGAACGCGACAATTTCTATCTTTTCGATTTTGATTTCAATGAGTACCTGGTTACCGAAGATGAATTCTATCCAGGTCAGACCTTTCAGTTTTCGTATTTCTATGACGAGGAAGTAAAATCGGGTCGGAATATAGACATCGCAATTCTTGGCGTCGACGAATCGTTTTACAATTATATGAACCAATTGCTCGTACAGGCTGGTGGAGATCAGGGTCCGTTTCAGACTCCCTCGGCAACCGTTCGGGGGAATATCATCAATGTTACAAATATTGATAACACAAACAGCTTCGACAATGTGGATGACCGAAACAACTTTGCCCTCGGCTATTTTGCAATTTGCCAGACTTTTAGTGAATCAATTCTAATAGAGTAATCTGGGTTTGCTTGTATGGTCTGAATTAGGATTTGGGGATGATAAATTCGTTTGTTCAAAAAATAACTATCATTTTTTGAGGGTACTTTTAAAAAAACTGAAGATACTTTCCCTAATTAGCCGGGCTGCATTGTCCATACTATATTGCACCGATTTCGCAGTATCCCTGATTTCCAGAATAACTTCCAAACCGATAGATTTTGACTGTGCGGAATCGATATCCGATTGTCCACAAATGGCAATCACAGGAATTTGATACTGCCTTCCAAGATCGATCACCCCTTTGATCAATTTTCCGTGTAAGGTCTGTTCATCAAATTTTCCTTCTCCAGTGATAATATATTCGAAATGATGGTCGGACAACAGTTGGTTTACCTTTGCTAGGCGAAGTACGAAATCTATTCCAGAGATGAATTCCGCATTGAGGAATACGTTCAAACCATAAGCCGTACCTCCGGCCGCACCGGCACCGGGAAGTTGTGCTGCGTTTTTTTTCAGTTGGTCCTTAACGATGGCTTCCAAATGTCTCAGCCCCTTGTCCAATTTTTGGATTTCTTTGGAAGTTGCTCCCTTTTGTTCCGCATAAACATACGCCGCGCCCTGCTTCCCGTAAAGTGGATTATTAACATCGTTGACCGCATGGAAGGAAATTCCTGTTACATCTAGGGCAACATCCTTCTTTTCAATCTTTGCAATTTTGGAAAGCTCGCCTCCCACCGGTTCTAGTTCATGTCCCAAATCATCCAAAAAACGATATCCCAATGCCTTTGCGATGCCAGTTCCGCCATCATTCGTAGCGCTTCCGCCCAATCCCAAATAGATTTTGGTCGCGCCATTTTCGATGGCATGGCGTATCTGCAAGCCTGTTCCGTAACTAGACGTCCGCATTACGTCACGTTCCGCACCCTTTAGCAGTTCGAGTCCCGATGCTTTTGCAAGTTCGATATAGGCCGTTTTTGTGACATTGTCGAAAAGATATACGGCCTCCATTTTACGATTTAGGGGGTCTACAGTAACCACAGTAGTCGTAGTACAATTCAAATTTTCCGAAACTGCGTTCAAAAAGCCGTCGCCCCCATCGGAAGCCAATACCGAAAAAATTTCAGCACCGGGATGTACTTGGCATACTCCCTCCGAAATTGCCCGAATCACTTCCTTGGCATCCAAAGAACCCTTAAATTTATCCGGAATTAACAGAACCTTCATAGTATGGCTATAGGCCCCTAAAGATAAGCAATGAAAACGGACAAAGACCTGCTGGTAAAAGGAATAAAATATATGGCCTACACCATTGCGCTCATGTTCACGGCTCCGGTCGTCATCTATCAGGCGTTCAAGAACGAAGAAAATCCGCTGTATTGGCCGGTACTTGTTTTAGGATTGATACTAGGGGTAGCGGCGATTGCGATGGGATTTTACGGCATTAAGGTTATTCTTGATTCTTTATTTGGAAAGAAGGAGCAGTAATAAGTAATCAGTCGCCGGGGCCCCACTTATCGGTAAGTTGGCCGTAGTCGTAGTCTAAAACAGATTCTTGGCGTTCCAGCCGATATGAAGCGAAGGCGCGTTGCAAGATATCTTCGATCTGATAGTCTTCATGGATGCGCTCGGGATGGAACTGCTCTTTCAGGCTGATGCTGAACATGCCGGCCGTCGTATTGTACCAAAAGGCTCGCCAGCCGCTGCGCAATTCCTTGACCAGGTCAAAGGCGGTGGTACCGGTTTGCCGATAGATAAGCTTTACCAAAATCTGGCCCTCGGTACGCGTCAATTTCTTGAGTTCCGCCGAAAATTCATCCTCTATAAACTTTTGGACTTCCTTGGTGTAGCGCTTCTGATGCCTTCTTTTCTTGATTTTTGTTATGCTATCGTTCAATTCGACCAGACGTTCCGCCGCTAATTTGGCGTAAGGATAGACTTTCAAGGTCTTTCTACGGAGGATGTAATACCGTAACTTGTCCTTATAGGAATCGAATTTGAGATTTCCGAAAAGATAGACCTCGTCAAGATCGATGGAATTGCGGAAAATGGAATCCCCCTCGATGATGATCATTTTCTCGGTGATGGAGTCTATAGGTTGCTCCTCAACTTGGGCGTAGCCCGACCAGACGAAGAGTAAAAAAAATAAAATGACATGACAATTTTTCATTGGGGTCGTTTGAACAAAAGTCCTGCCAAAATTAACGATAATTAAACGCTCTTATTATCGAATCCCTCTTAATTTAAAGTGAATATTCCTCCTAACATTTTGCTTTGATCTCCAACTTACTCTAAGTTTGTGGCCAAATAGAAAATTAAATGGCCCAAAAAAAAATAATCAATAAAAAATCACTGGATTTTTTCGAAAAATATCTGAACAATCCCTCTCCGACCGGATATGAATGGGAAGGGCAGAAATTATGGATGAACTACCTAAAACCTTATGTAAACACTTTTATTACGGATACCTACGGCACGGCGGTCGGTGTTATCAATCCCGATGCGGAATACAAAGTGGTCATCGAAGGGCATTCCGATGAAATTTCATGGTACGTTAATTACATCACCGATAACGGATTGATCTATGTCATTCGAAACGGGGGCAGCGACCATCAGATCGCTCCTTCAAAATGGGTGAACGTCCATACCAAAAATGGAATGGTGAAGGGAGTCTTCGGATGGCCCGCAATTCATACCCGGGACAAATCAAAGGAAGAAGCACCTAAACTGGAAAATATTTTTATCGATATCGGTGCCAAGGATAAAGCGGAAGTCGCGAAATTGGGCGTACATGTAGGCTGCGTCATCACCTATCCCGATGAGTTTCAAATCTTGAACAAGGATAAATTTGTTTGCCGCGCCATCGACAATCGGGTAGGCGGATTTATGGTAGCCGAAGTAGCGCGATTATTGCACGAAAACAGAAAGAAACTCCCTTTCGGATTGTACATTACCAATTCCGTACAAGAGGAAATCGGTCTTCGCGGTGCGGAAATGATCACACAGCGTATCAGACCGAATGTGGCGATCATTACCGATGTCTGCCATGATACGACCACCCCAATGATCGAAAAGAAAACTCAGGGCCATACCGAAATCGGTGCGGGACCGGTCATCTCGTATGCCCCCGCGGTACAGAACAAACTACGCGAACGGATTTTGGAAACGGCCGAAAAGCATAAAATTCCTTTTCAGCGGATGGCGGCATCCCGGGCTACGGGAACCGATACCGATGCCTTTGCCTATAGTAACGGTGGAGTAGCCTCTGCCTTGATTTCATTGCCACTACGCTATATGCACACTACGGTCGAAACCGTGCATCGTGACGATGTAGAGAACGTAATCCGATTGATCTATGAAACTTTGCTGAACATCAAGGATGGGGAGACGTTTAGTTATTTTGATGATTAAGGGATAAGCCAACCGGACATTTACTATTTAATGGGCCGCGGCAACCCCTTTACATATGGCACCTCCCCTTTGCGAGTGAGGATTTTGCAATTCAACGTTTTGCTTATGGATGAGATAGTTGATATTCTTGATTCCGATGGAAATTATACGGGTAAAACTGCCCTAAAATCAGAGGCGCACAAAAACGGATGGTTTCACCCTACCGTGCACATTTGGTTTTTTACTGCAAATGGAAGGGTTTTGATTCAACAAAGGGCAAAGAACAAGGATACCCATCCCCTACTTTGGGATGTTTCCGTGGCGGGACATGTGGGCGCGGGAGAACACATGGAGGATGCCGCAGTTCGGGAGGTCAAAGAGGAAATCGGACTTAAAATTATCAAGGATGATTTGCAGGAAATAGGAGTTTTCAAGGCGGTTCATGAACACAATGAGAATTTGGTGGACTGCGAATTTCACCATGTGTTTTTATGCAAATTGCAGCTGCCCCTAGACAGATTAGGGAAACAGGAAAGTGAGGTAGCGGACTTACGACTTATTCCCCTTCTCCGTTTTTCGGAGGAGACTTGGGGTTTGGCAAATGTTTCGAAATATGTGCCGCATGGGGCGGTGTATTATAGTACTATCATCAAGGCAGTAAAGGAGCGAATTGTCTGAATTTGAATTTATTGGAGTTCAGAAGGTTCATGGAAAAATTAAGCGGTATGCCTTTGATTTGCTGAATAGCGAGTAAGTTTGTGCGGTGTAGCAAATCTTTTGGACCTTCCCAAGCAAACTTCTTCGAAATAGTTCAATCCTTTTGAAATCTTCCAACAAATTTTTCAGGATTTTTTAAATTATAGGTTTCCTGTTCGCCACTCTCCATATTTTTCGCCACGAACGAGTTCTCGGCCAACTCTTTTTCGCCGATTAAAATAACAAAGGGCACGTTGCGGTTATTGGCATACTTGAACTGTTTTTGAATTTTAGCGTCCGTTGGGTACAAGTCCGCCTTAAGCCCGGCTCTGCGCAGTAAAGTCGTCAGTTTTAGCGCGGCCAAGGCTTCTTTGGGACCAAAATTCAAACACAAAACTTGCAGGTTTTGATCTACTGTATCGGGAAACAGTCCCAATTCCTCCAACACTAGGTAGATACGGTCTAATCCGAAAGAAATACCGACACCACTGACATCTTTGAGACCGAAAATACCGGTCAAATCATCATAGCGGCCACCGCCACCAATGGAGCCCATATCCACTTTTTTGGGAGCGGCCACCTCTATTATTGCTCCTGTATAGTAATTCAGACCACGCGCCAAGGTGACGTCTATAGAGAGTTGTGCGGACAGAAATCCCAGACTCCCGATCGTTTCCATAATAAAGGCCAGCTCTTCAACACCCTTAAGGCCTTCTTCGGAATCGGAGAGCATATTTTTTAAGATGGCCAATTGTTCCGAATTACTCCCTGATAATGAAAACAGCGGTTCGACTTTTGCGATGGAATCTGCTGAAATACCTTTGGTAGCCATTTCCCTTTTTACGCCATCTGCACCAATTTTGTCCAATTTATCCAAAGCGACCGTAAAATCGATGAGTAGGCCTTGAGCCCCAATGACCTCGGCAATACCTGCCAAAACTTTTCGGTTATTCAATTTGATGTTGACGCCTTCGAGTCCCAAATCGGCAAAAACGGCGTCATAGAGTTGTATGAATTCGACTTCCTGTAATAGGGAATCCGCACCGACCACATCGGCATCACACTGGTAAAACTCCCGAAATCGACCTTTTTGGGGGCGATCGGCACGCCATACCGGCTGCATCTGATAGCGTTTGAATGGAAAATCGATTTCGCTCTGATGCATGACGACATAACGGGCGAAGGGTACGGTCAAATCGTAGCGGAGGGCTTTTTCGGATATTTTTGAGGTCAACACTGAGGCATCCTTCGAAGCATAGCTGCTTTCGTCAACTTTGCCTAAAAAATCGCCGGAATTCAAAATCTTAAAAATCAAGCGGTCTCCTTCATCACCATACTTGCCCATCAAGGTTTCGGAGTTTTCAAAAGATGGGGTTTCAATGGGCTGGAAACCGAAAATCTCGAAACGCTTTTTTATCACATCAAATATATAGTTGCGCTTTGCCACTTCTGCGGGCGTAAAATCGCGGGTCCCTTTGGGTATACTTGGTTTTTGTGACATTGGAATATATTGATATGCTAATATAACTGATTAGGCTCTGTAAACAATAAGAGCTAAAACTAGGAAGTCGTCGGGCCAATTACCTTCTCGAACCACCGATACAAGTCTCCTTTCGTTATCGCCGCACCCTGCTCGATCAACTTGAACTTATCCAAATTTGGTTCTTCGGAATACGCCTTTGAGGCGGTCAGATATTCCACAAAATCGGATTGCCAGTTTTTCTTGAACCAATCGAAGCCTATTTTAGTGGTCAGATCTATATCGGGATTCATTATTTTAACCGAGAGCAGTTTCATTTCCTTTTCTGCACAATGGAATAAATGCAT
>NZ_JBGTHY010000552.1:0-4828 GCF_041745955.1 Pricia sp. | reverse complement strand
CATCTTGAGTTATCGGTATCGGAACAAGAAGAGGATTTTTTTGTGTGCCCCGTTGCATCACCATTTTGAGTATAAGGGATGGCCGGAGACGAAGGTGGTGGTCCGTTTCTGGATTATAAGCCTCCCAGTGACTGAATTTGTCCAAATTAAAATTTCCGTCGAGCTCGCGATTGATTCGGGTGAGGACATTTTTGTTGAAAGCGGCCGTAATTCCATTCGGGTCGTTGTAGGCGTCCAAAATGGTCTTTGGATTTTTTTTCATATCGAAACCTACGAACAATAGGTCATCCTCCTGCATTAAATCTTGAACACTTTTTAAAAATTCCACGGCCTGTGGATGCAGTAAATTCCCGATGTTCGATCCTAAAAATAGAATGATTTTTTTAGTGCCGTTCTCTGCATTGATGGCTGACAAAGTTTCAAAGTAGGTGCCTTGGCGGGTTTCAACGGATACTTGCGGCAATTCGTCCTGTAAAGATTTTTCAAGCCCGTCAAGCGCATTCTGACTGATGTCTATAGGTTGGTACTTGAACTTAAACTTGCTTTCGGACAGGTATTTCAGAAGGATTTTGGTCTTTTTACCATCGCCCGCACCCAATTCCAATACTTTGAAGGAAGCGTTTCCTTTGGCAAAAAGTTTCGCGATTTCCGCAGTATTTTTGGATAGGATTTCGAACTCCAGATCCGTGAGATAATACTCCGGCATGTGCATAATATCCTGAAACAGCTTGTCGCCCCTTTCGTCGTAAAAATATTGTGAGGACACGTGTTTTGGGTAATCCGTCAGACCTTTGTAAACGTCCTTTTCGAATTGTGTTTCTAAAGCGGGGGCTATCGATTCTTGCATGGGGAAAATGAACTTAGAATTTTTATGCATGTAGTTAAACGGCTATTTTGCCAATCGCAGTCCGGTAAACTGCCACCGCAGCCCGGTCTGAAAAAAATTACGGTAGGTCGGTCGGGTATGCTTTTTCGGGGTGGCGACAGAACCACCGCGGAGAACTTTTTGGTTGACCATAAATTTACCGTTGTACTCGCCCAAGGCACCATCGGCCTTTTTATAGCCAGGGTAGGGGAGGTAGGCACTTTCAGTCCATTCCCATCGTTTTCCCCATGGAAAAAATTCCTGCGCCGTTTCCCATTCGAATTCAGTGGGTAATCGGCAGCCTTTCCATTGGGCAAAGGCAAAGGCCTCATAATAGGATATGTGGGTAACCGGGGCGTCGCCCTCGATTTTTTGGAGTCCGCCCAGCGTATAATGCTGCCAACTTCCCTCGACATCATGCCAGTAGAGCGGCGCGGAAATTTTGTTCCCTGTGACCCAATCCCATCCCTCGGCATGCCAAAGGTCGAACTTCTGGTACCCACCGGCATCGATAAACGCAATATATTCGGAATTGGTAACGAGTTTGTTCGCTATTTCGTAGGGATGTAAGTACACTTTGTGCCTTCCCAACTCATTATCATAGCAGAATCCGTCGGAGTTATGCCCGATGTTATAAATACCTCCATCCATCGAAATCCAATCCGTTTGACGCCTTTCTATAGGATGCCCATCAAAGCCTTCTGAATACACGGGAAGTAAAGGATTGTTTCCCAAAATAAATTTGATGTCCGTCAATAGAAGCTCCTGATGCTGTTTTTCGTGATGGATGCCAATTTCCAACACATCGAATACTTCTTGATCTTGATTTTGGGCAAACAGATTCTTGATTGCCTCGGTAACATGGTCGCGATAGGCGTAGACTTTTTCAACGGATGGCCGTGAGAGATTACCCCTATCGGAGCGGACCACCCGTTTTCCCACTGTTTCATAATAGCTATTGAATACGAACGAAAAATCTTCGTCGAAGATTTCATAGGCTTTAGCATGGGGTTTTAGGATGAATTCCTCAAAAAACCAAGTAGAATGTCCCAAATGCCATTTCGGTGGCGAAACATCGACGATGGGCTGTACCACATAGTCTTCAATTTCTAAAGGCTCGCAGATTTTTTCGGTGTGATTTCGGGTTTCCAGAAAAAAATCCAAAAGCGAATCGGTAAGGATCATAGCGTTTTTATTAGGGCTTAAAGATAAATAATCCTAAAAATATGCAGCGGGCTCTATACGGTTTTAGAATGATGCATTTGTGATTTAGTCATGGGAACGCCACAAATTGGAATTATTTTTCTACTTTTCATCAAAATAACCTAAAATAAATCACATGACGACTAAAATCGGATTACTAGCTTTGTTTTTTATAGGATGTATTTCTACGTCGACCGCCCAGGAGCCAAAACTAAAAAAAGTGTTCAACGGTAAAAATTTAAAGGGATGGACCCTGCCCGAGAACAACATTTGGTGGTCGGTCAACGACGATATGCTTATGGCCAAGAGCGGCCCGGAAAAAAAGGGAAATATTATATGGACCGAAAAGAGCTATAAAGATTTTATCATCGAAACGGACTTTAAATATGGCGAAGGCACGGTCGATACGGGGATATTTTTAAGGAACGAAGACCAACAGATACAAATGGGCATATCCGGTTCGCTGAAACGCGACATGACCGGCTCGCCCTATATTCCCGGCAAAGGCTATCCCGTTGAGGCCAAAGGCGTTGCCGAAGTTTTAAAACCCAAAGATTGGAATACCATCAAGGTCAAGGCCGTCGCCAATGTATATACAGTTTGGATCAACGGCACCGAAGTCCTCAACTTCGAATCCGCCGACGTACCCAATGAGGGCCCGATCGGACTGCAATTGCATCCCGGTAATGAGATGGAAGTTAGTTTTCGGAATATTAGGGTCGGGGAAATTAAATAGGTGAATTAAACCGCCACAACCCCCTTAATATGAGGATGCGGATTATAATCCGTCAGCGTAAAATCATCAAACGTAAAATCAAAGATATCTTTCACCTCGGGATTGATATGCATTTTCGGCAACGGCCGTGGTTCTCGGCTCAACTGTAGGTCGACCTGCTCCATATGGTTGTTGTATATATGGGCATCACCGAAAGTGTGAATGAATTCCCCCGCCTCATACCCACAGACCTGCGCCATCATCATTGTGAACAACGCATAGGATGCAATGTTAAAGGGAACCCCCAAAAAGATATCTGCGCTTCTTTGGTAGAGCTGGCAAGACAGTTTTCCATTGGCCACATAGAATTGGAAAAACGCATGGCAAGGCGGCAACGCCGCTTTCCCATTGGCCACATTCTCTGAAAACGATCTGGAGGTATCTGGTAAGACACTTGGGTTCCAAGCCGAAACCAGCATCCTTCGACTGTTCGGATTATTTTTTAGGGATTCGACAACCTCCTTAATCTGATCGATCTCATCGTCGTTCCAGTTGCGCCATTGGTGGCCGTATACAGGGCCTAGGTCTCCGTTATCATCGGCCCAGTCGTTCCAGATACGAACCCCGTTTTCCTGAAGGTAGCCGATGTTGGTATCGCCTTTTAAAAACCAAAGCAGTTCATATACGATGGACTTCAAATGCAGTTTTTTCGTCGTCACCATCGGAAAGCCCTCGCTCAGGTCGAACCGCATTTGATAGCCGAAAACGCTAAGCGTGCCGGTGCCGGTGCGGTCGCCTTTTTGGTTTCCATCGGTGAGCACGTGTTTTAGTAGGGTGTGATATTGTTTCATGGTGTTGTTGTTTCTTTTGTCCCTCGATAGGGTAAAAATAGAGGATAAAAATAGGTAGAGTGGTCAAAGCGTTACGCTAGTTTTCAGAATTTATCAACGAAGAATAAAAAGGTTCGGCGTATCCAATCCCTCGCGGTAAAAGCCTAACTAGACGGTCGGCGGCGTGAGTTCTCAATTGCGCGAGATTAGATATGGATGAGGACTTTTTAGAAAAATTATTAGAAAAACCTATGCCATACTATCATCTTTGTAATAATAGTCCTAAGCAGCACCGCGCCATCCCGATTCAAAACAACCTTAAGTCCAAAATCAGAGTGGTTTTTGTGAAGGCCGGTACCAAGCGAGCTGATCCCTAGAATTAAGCTACATTCTTCTTTATATACTCTTTGATTTCACTCAGTTCCTTTTCCTTATTTACCTTTTCTTCTTCGATGTCATAATCATCTTGGATGCCGAGCCAAAATTTTGCGGAATTTCCAAAATACTTACTCAATCGTAAAGCGGTATCAGCGGTAATTCTGCGATTGCCCTTTAGTATTTCTGAAATTCTTGTCTGTGGGATTTTCAGATCTTTTGAAAGTCGGTAGGCCGTAATTTCTAAGGGTTCAAGAAATTCGAAGCACAAAATTTCTCCGGGATGTATGTTCGCTAATTTTTCCATAATTTTCTTTTAATGATAATCGACGATTTCCACTTCATTTGCATTTCCTTTGTCCCAAAGGAAAATAATCCGCCATTGTTTGTTAATACGAACGCTATGATATTCCTTTAATTTCCCAGTCAGTTTTTCAAGTCGGTTCGATGGCGGTATTCGCAAATCTGTAATGCTTTGCGAGTTGTTTAACATTCTTAATTTCCGACGCCCGATGTTCTGGTTTTCGATGGGCATTTTTTTAACTCGAATACCTTTCCATATCTGTTCTGTTTCCTTAGAGCCAAAGGATGTAATCATATCTTTTGCGTTACTAACGTCAAAGATAAGTAATTTAATTGAATTAAGGGTGTGGTATAAATCACTTCTTGTAAATGGGCCTTACCCCAATATCATCCCCGCAATAGTAGCAGAAAGCAACGAAGCGATAGACCCGCCCAGAACAGCTTTTAATCCAAACTCTGAAAGTGTTTTGCGCTGGCCGGGAGCCAATGATCCGATGCCGCCGATTTGAATGCCGATAGAGGCGAAGTTGGCGAAGC
>NZ_JBGTHY010000551.1:0-11037 GCF_041745955.1 Pricia sp. | reverse complement strand
GAAGGGGATCTGAAAGATAAGCCTTCATTAGTAAATGCTTTGCACGGAGCTTCAGCTATTATTTCAACCGTTTCCTCAACGCTATCAAGGCAGGAAGGCGATTCCATTCAAACAGTGGATGATGAAGGACAAAATAATTTGATCGATGCTGCTATAGATGCAAACATCAAGCAATTTGTTTATGTTTCATTTTGCGAAATGCCTGGCAAATTTCCATTGCAAATCGCTAAACGTAAAGTGGAAAAACACCTTGTTGAAAGTGGTTTGAATTATACGATTTTACAACCAACGTATTTTATGGAGGTATGGTTAAGCCCTGCATTAGGTTTTGATTATCCCAATACGAAAGCGACCATCTATGGAGAAGGGAAGAACAAGATTTCGTGGATAGCCATAAAAGATGTAGCGTCATTTGCTGTAGTCACATTAGATAACCCTGCTGCCAAGAATAAAATAATTGAGCTCGGCGGACCGGAAGCATTAAGTCCGCTTGAAGTAGTGAATATTTTTGAGGCAACAAAAGAGAAAAAGTTTGAGCTTCAGTTTGTGCCGGAAGAAGCAGTCACAGCACAAAGAGACGGAGCTCAAGACCCATTGAGTGAATCCTTTGCGGCATTAACACTGGGTGTTGTAAAGGGAAGTGAAATTGACATGAAAAATACGCTAGATGATTTTCCAATTCATTTGACCTCTGTAAATGATTATGCAAAAAGTTGAGTTCATATGAATTGATCGGTATAGATAGCATAACAAGGCCGAATTTGAATTAGATAGTAAACTTGACCATAAAATCTAATTACAGCATGCAACCAACAACCACACAACTACTTCAAAAAGGGTTCTACCGATTCAAAGTCGGTCGGTTTGAATGCATTTCCGTTAGTGATGGCAGCTATGATTATGATCCCAAACTCATGTTTTCCGGGCTTCCAGAGGATAAGGTAAAAGAAATTCTGCACCATCATCATATCCCGTTAGATAAGCTTACCTCCCCTTATACGTTCCTCTTTGTCGACACTGGTGAGCACAAAATACTAGCGGACATGGGCGCCGGTACATTGGGACCAAACACGGGTAAATTGGTAAACAACCTGAAATTAGCCGGTATTCGACCGGAAGATATTGACACCATAATTATCACCCATGCACATCCCGATCATATTGGAGGGACATTAAATGAAGAAGGTAAACCAAACTATCCTAATGCACGATATATTATGTGGAAAATTGAGTGGGATTTCTGGTTCTCTGAAGAAGCATCCAAGAAAGTTGATGAACATTTATCCAAGATCGTCCCTACTGAAATATTCATGAAGATAGCTCATGGACAGCTTGGTCCCATTAAAGATCGTATTGAATTTATAACGAAAGAAATCGAAATTTTACCCGGTGTTTCGCTACACTTTGCACCAGGGCATACTCCGAGCCACTTGGCAATTTCTTTTTCCTCTGAAGGAGAAGAATTGTTTTTTACCAGCGATACGGTGGTTTTTCCCTTTCTGTTGGAGCGACCTGATTTGGTAATGGTCTTTGATATGATGCCGGGCATAGCAGTCCACAGCAAACGAAAGATCTGTGATTTAGTTGCAGAAAGAAAAGCGCTAGTACATGCCCAGCATTTTTCACCCTTTCCAAGCCTTGGCCATATTATAAAGAAAGATAAAGGGTGGCAATGGAAACCATATTATTACCAAATTGAAGGCTTACGAAGCGCTTGAAACTGAGGAAGAAAGGACGAAACAATTCATCAAGGAGTATCTCGATGCCGTAAACTCGCCGGATTGGAAGTCAAAAACCGTTAAATATCTTCGGAATTCCGAGGGCTTTTTAGAAGAACATTCGGCATTCAGAAAGTCGTTCCCGGATTACAGGTCGACCATCCAGTATTTGGCCGTTGATGGCAACAAGGGGATGGTTTGGCTGAACATAGAGGCTACATATGCGGAGACATTCGCTTTTGAAAATAGCTCCTATGGCGACGGTTTACTCCGGAATGTTGAGGCCAAAAATCAGGAACTGTCTTGGGAAGAGACCTGGTATTTCATTGTGGTCGATGGAAAATTCGGTGAGAAGTTTGATATTTTGAAGGATAATTACGCTGTTCTCAAAGGCTTGGGGGCAATAGAGTAAGACTTAAAGGATATATAGACAGGTTTGCATTCTTTCAGAAGTTCTAGCCCGACGTATTTCCAACACGAATATCGTGGAAATTTTCGCTATCGACAATCCTTACATTTTCGGATTTGATTCCTAATGAAAACTAACTTCGGTCGTAACTATTTGGCCAATGAAATAATTGTAATCCACAACCTATGAAAAACACAATTCAATTTCATTTTTGGATTCTATTGATCAGTTTATTACTGACCAATTTTTCCTTGGCACAGCAGAAAATATCACAAACCGACGACGAAATCATTGAATGGCTCCGACAAAACAGTATACCCATTGAACATCTTGAAGCCGAAAATGGCTTTTCGGATCTGCAGCCATTAAAGAAAATATTGAAAAATGTCAAAGTCGTAGGCCTTGGGGAAAACACCCATGGAACCCGGGAATTCTTTCAAGTAAAACATCGGTTGTTGGAATTTCTTGTCACGGAAATGGGATTCCAAGCTTTCGCCCTCGAGGCGAGCCATTCGAATTGTGTTCCCATCAATGATTATGTCCTCTACGGCAAAGGCAATCGCGAAAATGTGCTGACAGGCCAAGGCTACGTTGTATGGGATACCCAGGAACTGCTATCATTGATCGATTGGATACGCGCCTATAACCAAAGGGTTCCCGATGAAAGGAAAGTGCGGTTTTATGGGCTGGACTTCGGTTACAATGAGGTCGGGGCCGAGAAAGTGGCGGCCTATTTACGAAAATATCGTTTTAAGAACATCGAAGCTACCGCATCACTACTACAGAACATTGCTAACTTGGGAATAAGGCATTGGCCAATGACTATGGCCGACGTCCAACCGGAACTCAAGGCGGCTTACCCGCGATTACTGCAGTTGATTGACGAACTTTCCGAACATGGAGGAAAAATTGATGCCGCTAATTTACGGGAACATGGTCAGGTAATGATGTATCTCGACACGATGAAGCAATTTCTGTTAAATAATATAAAAGACTCCCTTCCTGAAAACGCCCATCCCAACATGGTGAGGTCCAGAGGACTGGCTGCCAATCTGTTTCGTATTTTGGATATGGATACATCGGTTGAAAAAATTATCATTTGGGCACATAATGCTCATATAAGTATGGGTCGGCCGGCTAACGGAGAGCCTAACATGGGCTATGAATTCAGGAAAAGGTTCGGCACAGCGTATTATGCCCTGGGATTCGAGTTCAACGAGGGCTACTACCAGTCCCGGCATTATTCTTCAAATGCACTTGGTGACCTAGAAGAACCTTACGTTGTACCGGCACCCAAAGGCTATATGGCCTGGTATCTATCGAAGGCGATGCAGGGCAACGGATGGCTTGACCTACGCTTTTCAACAGCGGAGGGCTATGTAAGGAAGTGGCTTAACGCCCCACAGCAATTCCGCCGCCATGATTGGTTGAGTTTTTCAGTTGGGGAAGAAATGACAATCCCGGCCGTCCGCTATGATGGTATCTTGTTCGTTGGGCGTACCACATCGGCCGTACCCACACCCAACGCCCTAGAGACCGTTTCCAGGGGTGAGCGATTTTAAGGCCGGAGGCTTTGTGCAAACCGTTGTTTATCAATTGTACAGATTGGGTAAGGATTTCGAACAATGAAGATTATTACCCCTCAAAAGGATATGTTCAGAGGTTACAAAACGACAATCGGTTCGCAAGATTCGATTTGCTTATAGCATAGATAATATCATAACATGTTACGGTATATTAGTTCAATTTACTTAAACTTGTAGGAAAATGGACCGACGGGAATTTATAAATAAAAGTTCGTTCTTGGCCGGTGCCCTTCCCATAGGAGGGCTTCTTCCGACATATATCACCAAAATGATGGAACAGGAAAAATACCAATTCAAACTAGGGAAATTCGATTGTACGATTTACAGGGACTTGATGTGGAAATATAATGCGAAGGATTACTTCATCAACGCCGACCAGGAAGCATTGACTGTATCGCTGAAAAAATACGCCCTAGATGCCGATAACATCCCCTCCCCCTTTATAGCCGTTCTTTTACAGGATGAGAGCAGGAAAATATTAATCGATACCGGATCGGGCTACTTGGATGAGCCGTTGGTTTTTAGGGGAAATGAGTTCATTGTTAAGGGGAAGTTAGCTCGTTTTCTAGCGCAGGATGGAGTGGCGGGGGAAGAAATCACGGATGTAATCCTGACACATTTCCACTTGGACCACATCGGGGGAGTATTCACCGAGAAAGGGAAGTTGAACTACCCCAACGCCATGTTTCATGTGAGCGATGTGGAATGGGACTTTTGGCATTCCTCGAAATCCGACGAACAAATACCCTTATTCAAGTATTACATCGAGAAGAATATAACCCCGTTGAAAAACGAAAACCTGAATTTGGTAAAAGGTGATTTCGAAGAAATCATTCCAGGTATAACGGCCGTCAATGCCGCAGGACATACACCAGGACAGTTGGCCCTGATTATCAATCAGGAAGAAAGGGGAAATCGGTTGCTGTACGTCTCGGACTCTTTCCTACATCCACTTCACATCGAGAATATCAAATGGCAAACGAATTACGATTTTGACAATAACAAAGCCGAAAGGACACGGGTCAAACTATTGGACTTGGCTTACAAAGAGGATATGATGATCAATGCGTTTCACTTTGATTTTCCCGGTTTGGGAGCCGTGCAGAAGGAAAACTCAAATTGGAAATGGGTATATTTAAAATGAAACTGACAACAATGCTACAATTAATGCCTAGGCAGAAGCCGGTTCTCAACTTCGTCCGCACAAAGTCGTTCTAATCTTAAATTTAGCGTTTATGATTGGGAATGATATTTCTTATCCCATATTAAGGAGTTTCATTAAACGAACGTTTTACGGGATAATGTATAAAATTTCATTCTTCTTGGAGTTTTATTCAAAAACAGTTTGGAATAGACTCATTAAAATCAGTCAAGACCTTAAAATTTTCTCTGAAGCTATTATTTTCTTATTCCCTTAGTTTCAATTGTTGATAACTCAAAATTCTTCAATTTTAACAAATATCCGATAGTGTCATTTGGTACGTTTTGAAACCAAATTTTATTTGCTGAATTAACCTTGGTTCGATTTGAATCGAATTGTTATAAGTAATTGTAAATCAGTTTTTTGTGAATAACAATAAAATGATTCCTTAGCTTTCCCCTATCCTTTTTGGTAGTTTTATCCCAAGAATTCTTTAAAAGAAAACAAAAGCGCTTTTGTTCATTTCGTAACCCTAAAAAAGGAAACCAATGGGCAATTTTTTAATCCTGGAACGACTAGATCGTCTGGAAAAACTGGTAATAGCCAATAAGGAGGTGCTAACCTTCGAGGAGACATGTGACTACACCGGAATATCGCGAAGCTATCTCTATAAACTGACCGCTTCGGGAAATATTCCGCACTCGAAGCCCAACGGGAAAATGATTTTCTTCGAAAAGAGGAAGCTGAACAACTGGCTACTTCAAAACAGACGGAAATCCCATACCGAGATCAAGGGCGAGGCACTAAGCTACACTTTCAAAAATAGAAGGTGATGGTTTCAAGAAGCCAAAGCGATAACCTTTACCAGGTAAAGGACGCCAAGAAAAAGACGGTATACGACTATACCATGGAATACCTGGAGGCCAAGTACGACATAACGTACAATGAAATCTCCCATGACTTTCAGATAGCCTTCAAAGGCTCCAGGGAGTGGCAGTACCTGAACCTGAACTCCCTGATCATCGAACTGGCCAAGGCAGGGGTCGATATTCCGACGGGGAAACTGGAAATCCTTATCCGTTCGGAATGGATACCCAAGTACAATCCCATCAGGGAATATTTCGAGGCCCTTCCCAAATGGGACGGGAACGATCACATCCTCAAACTGGCCTCCTATGTTCCCACCTATGAGAAAGAAGCCTTCAACTACCATTTCAAGAAATGGTTGGTACGGTCGATAAAATGCGCTTTGGAGCTCAACTATTTCAACAAACAGGCCTTCGTACTGTCACATCAGGGACAGAACTCCGGAAAATCCACATGGTGCCGATTTCTCCGTCCGCCCGAACTGGCGGAATACATGGCGGAAGATATCAGTAACGACAAGGACGCAAGGATCCAGCTCTGCCGGAACTTTCTGTACAATCTGGAAGAACTGGCCGTACTATCCAAAAAGGATGTCAACGCGCTAAAATCGTTTTTCTCCAAGACCTTTATCAACGAACGGCTGCCCTATGACCGGAAGAACACGACCCTGCCCAGGATATGCTCCTTTATGGGAAGCACCAATATGTCCTCTTTCCTGAACGACGAGACCGGGTCCGTCCGTTGGCTATGTTTCGAACTGAAGGACAAGATCGATTTTGGGTATTCCAAGGAAACCGATATCAACGGGGTATGGTCACAGGCCTACCATCTGGCCTATTACAATCCCAACTTCGATCCCGAACTGTCCATCAGGGATATCCTGGAGAACGAGGAGCGTAATAAGAGATACACCAAGCTGACCTCGGAGCAAGAAGTCGTTGCCAAGTACTACGAGAAGTCGACCGACATGGAGGACTTCAGGACGGCGTCCGATGTGATGGTCGCAACGGGCTGCCTCAACCTGCGCTTGAACCATATAAATATCGGACGTGCGCTGGCCGGGTTCGGGTTCCAGAAAGTGAAACATCCCAAACGGCAGCTGTACGGCTATCTGGCCAAACCACTTTTTACGGACACCCCTTGGGAAATGGAACTTCCGAAAAAAAGGGAATAACACCTACCAAGTTACCTAAGGGAAAAGAAAGTCAATGGGAACAGGGCATAACCTTAGGTACGATGTAGGACCCCCATCTTACCTAAGGGTTACCCAACCT
Organism: Pricia sp.; assembly: GCF_041745955.1. Taxonomy (NCBI): domain Bacteria; kingdom Pseudomonadati; phylum Bacteroidota; class Flavobacteriia; order Flavobacteriales; family Flavobacteriaceae; genus Pricia; species Pricia sp. Next base: position 4,042 of record NZ_JBGTHY010000551.1, on the reverse strand, counting down.
ACCCAACAGGTAGGATAGGTAACATCAAAAACACATCCAACCTAAGCCAAAAGCCCCATAATCATTGTGCCGGGCGGGAAGGTAGGAGGAATTACAAAAATTAAGCTGATGAAAAGAAAAAGAACAAAGGGACTATCGTTTGAAAGAGCCCGAGCTTTTCCCATCGAAAGGGCGCTGGCAAAACTCGGGCACTTTCCGACCAGATCGACCGGGAAAGAAGCTTGGTTCCTCAGTCCGTTCCGGCCCGAGGCCAAAGCCTCTTTCAAGGTGTCCAAGAAACTGAACAGGTGGTACGACCACGGGGCGGGGAAAGGCGGGAACGTCATCGACCTGGTATGCCTAATCTCCAAATCATCGGTCAAGAAAGCATTGGAACTGATCGCAGGGGACCGGAGCTCTTTTTCTTTTCAGCAGCAACCGATTTTTCAAAAGGTAGAAAACGAAACCAAAATCGAAATCATAGCTGTCAAAGAGCTGATCCATCCAGCATTGAAAGGTTATCTGAAATCAAGGAATATCGAACCGGGAACCGCTTTGGGATATTGCAGGGAAGTCCATTACAGGTTCAAGGACAAAAGCTATTTCGCCATTGGACTGAAGAACGACTCGGGCGGGTGGGAACTTCGAAACAAATACGTGAAAAACCCCAGTTCACCAAAGGACATCACCCACATAAAAAATGGAAATAGGAAGCTGATTGTTACGGAAGGGATGTTCGACCTGTTATCGATTCTGGAAAACAGTGAAAAGCTAGAATCCGAATATGATCTTTTGGTACTGAACTCCACGGCATTTGTCCAAAGAGCGATGAAGATAATTGACGGTTATACTGGCATCGACCTCTATTTGTACAATGATGAAAATGGAAGAAAAACTACCCAAAAATTGATAGGGCATCCCCAGGACTGTAATGACAGGTCATCACTTTACAAAGGTTTTAAGGATATCAACGAACGGCTCATGGGCAGTACAGAAGATTTAAACGGGCAGGGAATTCAAGATGTGTTTTTGTTGCCACAAAAACGATCTTGCCTTGCTCCCGATGCTCGCAAAGTAAAAAGGAAATGAAAAGGACCTACATCAAGTTCCGGTGTTCCATCTACGAAAAGAAGCTGCTCAAAAAAAGGGCGCAGCGGGCAGGAATTTCGCTTTCCGAATACTGCCGCAGCTCCGCCTTCGAAAATTCGGTCATCGAACGTCTGACCGGGGAACAGATGGCCCATTACAAGATGCTGGTCAAGTACAAGAACAACTTTACGAGCATCGGCAATATGTTCAAGAAACGGAACCCGAAACTGGCCGACGAGGTAGCACAGCTGGCGGAACAGATCAGGACACACCTGTACACTTCAAAAAATAAAGGGATGATCGGAAAGGGAAAATCAATTGCGCACACAGGGGCATCCATAGGCTACGGATGGAACCAGGAGAAACAGGCAGAGGTGGTCTATAGCCAACATCTGGCTGGCAACGATGCCAAACAGATAACCGAGGAGTTCAATATCATCCAAGAGCAGAATACGCGTTGCCAAAAGAACACCCTGAGCTTCGTACTCAGCCCCACACGGGAGGACGGTGCCAAACTGACCAAGGAGAAACTGAACGAAATGGCCCAAAGGTTCATCAAGGAAATGCAGCTGAAGGAACGGCAGGCCATTGCCTTTGTCCATAGGGACAAGGCCCATACCCATGTGCATCTATATGTCAACCGGATAGGCTTTGACGGGAAGGCATACAACGACAGTTTTATAGGGAAGCGGAGCCAACTGGCCGCCGAAAACGTGGCCAAGGGAATGGGACTGACCAAGGCCAGGGAGGTACAACTGGAAAAAGAACTGGATTCCATACATGTACGTCTCGAAATAAGGAACATACACCAAAGGGTGATGGAGGACCAAAGGCCAAAAACCCTCGACGGTTATATGAAAGCGATGAAATCACGGAACGTGGAGGTTATACCGAGTATCAACCGGGCGAACAGGTTGCAGGGGTTCCGGTTCGGATACCAAGGCCACAATTTCAAGGCCAGCGAGGTGCACCGCTCCATGTCCGGAGGAAAAATTCTAGGGCAGCTTTCGCAAAATGAAGGCTTGGGAAAACCAATAGAGTATGGCAAGTTGATACAACTATTGGGAAAGACCTTGGAAATGAGCACCAACCTTGCTTCGAGTTTGGCCAAAAATGCACTAAAGCAAGTAATCAAAAGGGCAACCGATCCAGGAATAGGTTATTAAAACAACAAATTATGGGATATAAGAAACTGGACGAGGTAATGGAACTCCTGAGCGATGAGCTGGACGGGTTTAACAAGGCGGTGGATAGGTTGGAGCGGTTGAAGCAAAATGTTGACAAAATCAAAATTAAACCTGATACCTTGGAAATAGAGTCCATGCTCCGGGAACATCTTGCACTGGAAAAGGCCAATATCTCCCAAATTGATAGCTCCGTACAAAATATTGAGCAACGGGTCTCCAAGGCTAGCCTGATTCCGAAAGCAAAGCTTCTCTTGCACTATGTGATCTGGTTCGTTTCCTTAATAATTATAGGCTATCTATCCTTCAGGATATCTCACATTGACGATATTCGGGAAAAGGCCTTCGCCGAAGGGGAGCAACAGGAGATATCCAGTCTGCGGGGGTATTTTGACCGGTACCCCGGGCATTATAAGTCGTACCGGAAATGGACGGAAGAAAAAGACAGCGTTCCAAATCAAAAGTAGGGTGCGCCCTATGGAATTTTTGCTTGACGCTAATCTGCCGGAATCGCTACAAAAATTCCACAGGATCCACGCGCAGGCAAGTTATGGTAAGATTTGGGAGGATAGTCCAAAAATATTTAAATTACGATTTGTGAAATTTAATAACCAAATATGTAATTTAAAGTTTATCTTTACGTTCTAAATAAACACAACCTTTCAAGTGCACGTCCTTTCATTTAAAAAACTAAGAGAGTATTTTTCGAAAGAAACGAATGCGAAAGTGGCCCTGCAAGATTGGTATAAAAAAGCAAATAAGGCGGAATGGGATAGTTTTGCTGATTTAAAGAACACCTTTAATTCGGCGGATAACGTTGGAAATGGAAGATTTGTTTTTAACGTCAAGGGAAACCATTACCGGATAGTGGCCATTGTACGATTCAAGTTCAAGAAGGTATTAATTCGATGGGTCGGTAATCATAGGGATTACGATAGAATAAAGAATATCGATAAATTATAACATTATGGGCAAATTAATAACACATGAAGAATACGTTAAGGCAAACCTTCGCTTAGAAGAGTTGATAGATATTGTCGATGACAATACACCGTTGGAAGACCCCTTGGCAAAAGAATTTTTAAAGATTAGCGATATTATCGAGCAGTACGAGGAAATCCATTTTCCAATCGGATTACCGACCCTTGTAGAAATGATTGAACTACGTATGTTCGAGATGGGCTTAAAAAGAAAAGATTTGGCCGCTCTCTTAAATACCAGCGCATCTAGAATAAGTGATTATTTGAACGGAAAAAGGGAAATTACGTTAAACGTTGCCAAAGCTTTGCACCAAAAACTGAATATCGATAGCGATATTATTTTGCAATGAAGCCTACTGAACTACTTCCCGAAGATATCGAAATAAATGTCAAGTTTTTTGCGCAAAAAACCTGATATATAGAAGTAAGCAAGCTTAGTCCACAAATCCAATTTGAACAAATTTGTACCTCGTTTAGACGTTTGTCTCCCATTTGCGTCGCAAACCCCAGAAACCCCTGTAAAATATGTACTCGTCAATTACTGCATCGGCAAATAGATTCCAATATCATTTGATTTCATTTGGATGCAAATGACTATATATTAGATACTTGATAATTTCTTAAAATTTTGTTTTCCGATATTTAACTACCGAACCCGAAACACCTTCCGAAAGAAAAAAGAATAAGGAGAATCTGGAATTGGGAGAACGGATTCTAGCTATTCGAAAAGCCGAAGTTTATCAAAGTAAATACAACAACATCCAAAATGACCATAAAGGAAAAACAGGTCTTTTGGACTTTTATGAGCAA